>JBBIUL010000038.1:0-12159 GCA_037440265.1 Nitrospira sp.
GCGCTGCTCGGCGGCATAGTCCTGCTGACCCTTGCATCGTTCTTCCTGCCACTCTACAAGATGATCGGCGGGCTTAACCGGTGAACACAGAAAAAGGCAGGGACGGGTTTACACTCATAGAGATTATTGTTGTGGTGGGGATTATTGCCACGATGGTAGGGATAATGGTACCTTTCATTTACAGGGTATGGGAAGGCAATGAGATTGAACTCACAAAATCAAGGATGAGCGACCTGAAGAAAGCAATTGTCGGCGACCCGAGGATGGTCCAGAACGGCATACGGACGAATTTCGGTTATGCCGGTGACAGCGGCCAGCTTCCAGACGCTGTCTCATCTTCCCTTTTCCCGTATATGCCTGCAGGATTTGATTCCGGCAGATATAATCTGGACGCATGGGGAAGGGCGATGATATATACAGCTTACACTGACGGGACCGGAAGAAGGGTAAGGGCAATTTTCAGAAGTGTCGGGCCTGATGGGGTGCCTGATACATCTGATGATATTATTGGAAGGAGCGCCGGCACTGACGGTATCCTATGGACCGACGATGACATTTTTGAAGGCGATCTCCAGATCAATGATTCCGAAGTTACTCCGACAGATGCTGTAGAGGGCAACCTCAACTTCGTTTTCTTCCGGACGGCTGATCACCCGGGTCCTGCATATTCAGCAAAAATTACGGCCGTTTTTAAGCTGGACGGCATAGATACCGGCATTGATTCGGGCTGTATTCCGCTTGCTATCGGGGCGCTTACAGCTAATATACCAAAGACGGTTGCCCAGAATTTCAGCAGTAATTTTGGAGTCAAACTTCCGGTCGGCAAGGTTCGCATCAGCAGTACGCTTTATACCACACCGGATTGTACCGGCGCAGGGATTCCGAGCACAAATGAGATGTCCGTGTTCGTCAGCGACGGGTTAAATGTTTTGTCAGTAAATGCGCCGACGATTAACTATACGATACCGTAAGGAGAAACAGCAGACAGCATGAACACACTGAACATTGATTTCAGAGACGGATGCCTGAGGGTGCTTGTTATGAAGGACCGGACAGTCCAGTCCTCGAAAACGGTGAAGGACTTCAGGGCATCCGACACCGAACAGGCATCTCAGCAGCTTATGGCCGTACTGCGGGAAGCCGGTGCAAGGAAAGGCAGGGTCAATGTTGTTCTGCCGTCGGATATTGTAAGACACAGGGTCTTTCAGATACCGTCCATGGACCTGGCAGATGCCCGCAAGGTCGTTGGCAGGGAACTCTCAAAGGATCTGAAGGGACAGGAATTCGTATTCGGCATCAGGAGGATCGTCAAGGGAACACGGGCAGGCGGAGGCAGGCAGCATATCCTGGCCGAGTTTGCAGGCAGGGCTGAAGTAATGCGTTATCTCCAGATTATCAGGAAATCCGGACTGAAACCGGACTGCATGACGAGCAGTCTTGAAGGAAATGCAGCGATGTTCAACAGGTTCCGCCCGGAGACTGACGGCAATGAGGCGGTTGTTGACATCGGTTCAAATGTAATGGAAATAGCTGTTTTCAACAGCGGTCATTTTGTCGGATACGAGCAGCTGCCGATATCGATTGGTACCGATGAAACGGCAGACGCAAAAGAACAGTCTCCGGGACAATCTGATAAGATGAAGGTGTACACGATCGTTGACACCCTCTATAAATTCATATTGGGGACAGGGCAGGAACAGCCGGAGGAGAGGATTTCTTCGTTCTGGCTGTGCGGCATAAACTCGGTCATTGACGGCATCGATGCTTCAGTGGCAGACGGTCTTGGCATGAGTGCAAAAGTCATCGCCCCTTTTGATGCTGCAGTTGACAAGGGCAGTTCTTTCAGCGCGCTCTATGGGATATCAGGCCTGTCTGCTTCAGAGCGGACCGTGAATCTTATCCCTGAAAACCTGCTCGATGCAAAAACCAGGCTTGCACGGCGTATCATACTGGCGGCTTCACTCGCTTTTTATGTGATCATGATCGGCGGGAGCTACGCAATTCTGAACCAGACAGAAAAAGACCTCAGGCTCCAGCTTGACAGCATACAGAAAACAGTACAGACGATGAGTCCGGCCGGGACCACATCTGGTGACAGACTTGCCTCCGGCCGTGAGACGTTGATGAAGATGGTCTCTGAAAGCCGTCCTCTTTATCCTGTATTCAGGGACCTGGCGTCACTTACTCCCGCCGGCGTTGTCTTTGACAGCCTGCAGATAGAGAAGGCGCAGGGAGGCCATACGGTGAAGATAGGTACGACCATACGGTACAGCGATGAAAGCTTCAGGAAGGCTCTGATCAGCGGGTTCCTGGATTCACTGGAGACCTCATCAACGCTCAGGATGAAGTCTTCGCCAGAAATTTCAACTCCCCGGCCTGCCGGAAAGGAAAAAACCATATCGGTAACCGCGCTCTATGAGGTCATTGAATGAAAAAAACCAGCCGTATTTTCCTGATACTGGTCGCCGGAGTGCTTGTCTCCGGCATAGTGTATGTTTTCTATGTCAAATCAAAAATATCGTCGATTCATGCACTGCGGTTCTCGATCAATGAAGCGGCCTCAATGGTTACTGCAAGGGACGAGCAGGGAACGCAGAGCGAAACAGAGCTTGGCGACCTGTTCCCTGCCAGGTCTGATATCGCCGGGTTCATGGAAGAAATCTACGTGATTTCGAAGAAATATGACATCAGAAACCTGACGTTTGAACAGAAGGACAGAGAACTGATAGACCTTGTCTCAGGCAATATCATCAAGGCAATGCCTGTTTCAGGGAAGAAACCGGACATCATGTATGCATACCCGGTACGGATCAGCTTTTCCTCAGGATACCGGAACCAGGCCGAGTTTGTCAGGGAGATGCAGAACATGAAACGACTGGTCACGATAAAAAATCTCAAGACAAGGCGCGATGCGGGTCTGCTCGCTACGGAGATGATCATAGTCGTCTACTCTGCGGAGGTGCGCTGATGCTGAAAAATAAATACGTTGCGGTTCTTGTCGGCCTGTTATGCGTCCTTGTTCTCGCTTATAATATCAGGTATTTTGCCGGCAAGAAAAGTACTGCCCCTGTTGTCTCCCCCGCTGCCAAGAGCGCCGCAATGCCGATTGTCCGGGAAGGGAAAAAGGATTTCAAACGCCTGTCCGTACAGCAGGATAAGAGTCAGTGGAAACGGGACCCCTTTGAACTTGCCGCTGTTAGGTCCGGCAGAACAGTTCCTGATGCCCCGGGGGAAGATATTCACATCATGGGCATACTGAAGCGGGACGGCAGAAGCCTGGTACTCATCAATGGAAAGGTCTTCGGAGAAAACGACAGGATTGACGATGCTGTCATCAAAAAGATAAACAAACACAGCATTGTCATTGCCCGGGGCTCACAACAAAAGGAGTTATATTTTGCCGATTATAAAGTGTTGAAGGAGAAAGCCAAATGAAAAAACCCCTTATTGTGTTATCGGTAATGGTGATTGCGCTGTCCGGCTGTGCCACACCGAAGATGACGAATGTTTCAGACACCATGGCGCTTCAGGAGCCGCCGCGGATTGTCCTGCCGGATATTAAACCGGAGCCCCGGCAGCAGGAGGAACTCCCGCAGGCAAAAGAAAAGGGGCCTTTCTCCTTAAGCGTCAGGGATGCGGATATAAGGGATATTTTTCTTCTCCTCTCAAGGGACAGCGGCGTCAATATCATTGCGGACAGGGATGTTGCAGGCAAAATATCCATCGATTTTACCAACCTCGACCTCAACAGCGCACTCTACGCGATTACGAGACAGATGGGGTATACGTTCAGGGCAGACAATGGATTTATCAGAATAAGTAAAACACCTCTTGTAACCAGGACATTTTATCTTAACTATCTGAAGGACAAGCGTGAAGCATTGAGCCTCACCAAAGTAAAAGAAATCTCAGGAAGTGATACTACGAGTTCAAGCGGTGCAGATGACAAGGTAAAAGTGACAACATCAGGAACATCTGATTTATGGACAGCCATAGAAAATGCCCTTGAAATCATTGTGTTTGGAGACAGCGGAAAAGGGGTTAGAGATGGCAGCGGTTTCAGCAGGGGAGATGTTGTTACAAAGAGTGTTGCACAGCAGCAAGCAGGAGGCGCAAAAAAAGCAGAGTCATCTGATTCAAGAACCTCGGAAGTGCATGTTGAAACATCTGATGCAAGAAGATCAGAAGTATATCTTGAGTCAGAGGTCAAATCAACGAGGAAAGTCATTGTAAACAGAATGGCAGGGATCATTCAAATAACTGACTATGCTGACCATATTGATTACATTAAGGATTTTCTTGAAGATATCGAAAGAACCGTAAAGCGTCAGGTCATGATTCAGGCGCATATCGTCGAGGTATCACTGAGTGACGGGTTCAAATATGGAATAGACTGGAATGCAATAGTCCAGTTGCCGGGGAACGTAGATATTTCTCTGTCGCAAACCCTTTTGCCGACAACACCCGGGGTTTTCAGGGCAGAGCTTTCACACAGAAAGGTTGATGCCATTCTTGAAGCCTTGAAGGAACAGGGACAGGTCAATGTTCTGTCCAGTCCGAAGGTGTCCACCATGAACAATCAGAAAGCGGTCATAAAGCTGACAACAAAAGAGGTTTCCTGGAATCAGACGACTACGTTGACAAAAGAGGGATTCAGCCAAACATCGGTGACACCACAGATAGATGAAGTAGGTCTTTTCCTTGATGTCACTCCGCAAATAGATGCTAATGGCATTATTATTATGCAGATCCATCCGAGCATATCTGAAAAACTGAAGGACTCTGAATTCAAAAGCAACGGAGTTACATTTACGAAGCCGATTATTAATACCCGGGAAGCAGACACTATGGTAACAGTCAAGAACGGACAGACTATAGTAATTGCGGGCCTTATAACCGACAAGATTAATGAGACAACAAATAAGGTGCCTCTTCTGGGGGATATTCCGCTCTTAGGCGGGCTTTTCAAACAGGTCAGCCAGACAAAGACAAAATCAGAGCTGGTGATCCTGATGACGCCATATGTTCTGAACGACCAGTCAATAGAGGATATAAGAAAGGAGCATGAGGATAGACTGCGAAAGGCAGGCAGGACATTCGAACCGGTGCCTGTCCTCAAGCGGAACTGATGCCGATCAGTGATCTGAAGAAGTACTGTTTTTTGATCTTTTGGGATTGGGGAAACAGCTGCAGCAGCTGGAATGAAAGCTTTCAGGAACGTTTTCGGGAGGTGCGTTATGCCGTTGTATGAATATGCCTGTATGGACTGCAAGAATGTGTTTATCGTATCTCTTACGCTGAAAGAAGTGTCTATGAACCCTACGATACAATGCCCGAAATGCGACAGCAAGGACGTCAGGAAACAGATCGGGAGTTTCTTTGCAAAGACTGACAAAAAGTCCTGAATTTTTCAGGGAAGCCTGATGCAATGATTGCAGGAAGACAAAAAGGATGACAGCGTCATCCTTTTTGTCCGTGAAGTCCGAAACGATTCAGGTTATTTCTTTGCTTTTTTTGCCGGTTTTTTTGCGGTCTTTTTTGCGGTACCGCAGGAACTGCCTTTGGATTTGCAGGCCATAACGCCCTCCTTTCAGGTAATTCTGTTTCAAAAATAACACAGCCGCAGGCTGCTGTCAATATCGACCGTGCAACCTGAAAACACAACATGCGGGAACGGATCAGGGAGGACGGAGATTCTTGTAAATGCGTATATGCGAGGGTATAATCGAAGTATAAACAGACTTCGGGGTGACCAATGAAGACATGTGCACTATGCAGGAGAGAAATAGAAATCGACAAATATTTTACCAGGACGTCTTCGTGTCCAAAGTGCGGAGGTGACCTGCATATCTGTCTTAACTGCAAGTTTTATTCAGAATCGGCTCATAACAAATGCCTCGAGCCCAAAGCCGATTTCCAGAGGACGCGGGACAGGGCCAACTTCTGCGATTATTTTTTCTATCGGGAAGGGTCAAAGGCTGTTTCTCCCAGCGATGAAAAAGAAGCGGCGAGGAGGAAGCTTGACGAGTTATTCGGGGGGAAGGGATAACACTACAAGTACTTTAAACGGCAGCAGCAGGTATGATGCCGCAACTCTTCATTTCCTGAGTTTTTTGCCGATCCTCTTTTCAACGGATGAGACTTTTTTATTGAGCCTGTCAGGACAGCCTTTGCGGTCATCTATTTTTATGCTCGTGAGCACCCGTGCTTCATGCCTGAGCACTGCCATATGGCATTTCCTGACGAGCCTGAAAAGCTCATCCCATTCGCCCTCGATTACAGTGCCCATGGGGTTTATCTTATAGGAAAGACCGCTGGCATCAACGAGTCTGAGCACTTCTGCCACGCTTTCCCCCACACTGCTCCCCGAGCCTAACGGGACTATGCTGAATTCCAGCAGCATGCCGGCCTCCTCATGCGGTTCATGCAGTTACTGCTGAAGAAGCAACTGCCGGTTTGTCCATGGAAAAATAAAAGGGACAAACATGGTTTGTCCCTTTTATAAAAAAGCGCGTAAATTATTTTTTTACCGCGTCCTTGAATGCTTTGCCGGCTGAAAACTTGGGTGTCTTTGATGCAGGAATATTTATTACCTGTCCCGTCTTGGGATTACGGCCTTTCCGGGCCTTTCTTTTTGATACAGAGAAGGTGCCGAAACCGACCAGGGTGACCTTCTGCCCCTTTTTTAATGATGCCTTTACTGCGTCCAGCATTGAATCCAGTGCCCTTGATGCATCTGCCTTATTGAGGCTGGCACCGGAAGCTATTTTGTCAATAAGCTCCGCCTTCGTCATTATTTTCCCCCCTTTCATTTATTTTATTGTTATTGAAAAATAAGACTGAATAACACTATCAAGAACGCAATCTTTTGTCAAGCTCAAAAAAAACTGCATCTATCGACGGAAAGGGGTTTTAGGAGAGGGTTAGCGGAACACAGCAAGCAAGGAGTTTTTCCCGTGTCGGCCGGGAAATGGCCCTTGATTTCGCTGAACAGATAAGGATATACTTAACAACCAAACCCGGGGCCGTTCCGAACCAAAACACATGACAATCGAATATATCAGTCTTGAGCATCTTACGGCAGTCCAGCAGGCAGTTGAGGGGCTTGCCGGGATTGATGCAGCTATTTACGACAGCGAGGGCAGGCTCCTTATCGATTCATCGGGGAAGAAGGCGGTTTTTCGGCTCCTCGACACCACAGAAGAAGGACAGCACGAGTTCAGGAGTTTCCTCGAGGAGACGGTGCAGAAGGCTGCCCTGAGAAAAGACATAACCATTGAGAAGGACCCGGCAGGACAGCAGCATTTTTTCATACCCTGTCACCTCAACGGCACAACCCTGGTCCTCGTCGGCGGTGCTTTTTATTATTCGATGAGCGAATTCCACGACTTCATTGCGAGAACAACCTACCAGCACCGTTTTCTGACACAGCAGATAAAAGACCTTTCCAGTCAGGCAGTGGTAATGGATTACGAGAAAATCCGCAGGGTGTCGTTCTTTGTACAGAAGCTCTTCCATTCGATCGTCAGGAGCGGTCATGAAAACAGGCTGTACCGGAAAAAATACAGCAGGGCCAAAACGGTTTTGAGGCTCCTGTCGCATGTTGAGGGGGACGTTTCCCATCAGGGAATATGCACCCTGATGTCAGATGTCCTTATCTATCTTTTTAATGTTGATTCGCTTGCCTGTTTCGCTGCGGACGGCGATATGCTGAAGACGGTGTATGCAGCAGGGAGACTGAAGGGAACGATAGACAATCTCAGCCTGCGCAGGGATTCCTGGACGATCTCGAAGGCGTTTGATCAGAACACCCCCTTTTTCTACGATAACCCCATTGATTTCAGAAACCTTGGGTTAAGCGAGGCGATTGAATCCATCTATATTTTCCCTGTGGGTTCTTCAGCAGCAGGGCTCCATCTCCTGATCCTCTTTAACACCAGGCTCAGTCAGGAGGACGAACAGGAGGTTTCCGACCTTTGCCATATTGTTAATTTTCTCTCAGACTCGTTAACTGCACGGAATGATTACAGCAGGAAGATGAAAGAAGTAAGCTCCCTGAACCTTGCCACCTCCGGGCTGAAACTGATGTTCGAGAAACCCGATGTGCTCTACAACTCAATACTCGATACCGCTGTCCGGCTTTCAAAGGCCGAGAAGGGGTCTCTGATGCTTGCCGAAAACGGGACAGGCGAACTGAGCGTCAAGGCGGTCAAGGGAATAAACAAGTGGCTTGTGCAGGACCTCAGGATCGGACCCGGCGAGGGCATTGCCGGGAGGGTCTTCAGGGAGAGCGTTCCTGTTATATCAAAGAACATAGAGAACGATTTCTCTCTCAGGAAAAGGCCGAATTATAAAACTCCTTCATTCATCAGTATCCCGCTGAAAGTAGGGGAGGAAACCATAGGAGTGCTGAACATCTCCGACAAGATAAGCGGCGAAGTCTTTGCCGAGGAAGACCTTGCCATGATCTACCATTTTGCCAACTATGCCTCCATAGCCCTGAAGGGGTCCCGGTACTATAGCCTGGCCGAACAGATGAAAGAGCTTTCAATTACCGACTCCCTCACCGACCTTTACAACAGGAGATATTTTCAGGACAGGCTTTCTGAAGAGGTCGACCGTTCTGACAGGCACAAGCTCAATTTTTCTCTCTGCATCATCGATATAGACGATTTCAAGCTCTTCAATGATACCGAGGGCCATCCTGCCGGCGATGATGTGCTGAAAAGGCTTGCAAGGATAATCAACGATGCCCTCAGGGCGATCGATGTCCTGGCGCGCATCGGCGGCGAAGAGTTCGCCATCATCATGCCCCAGACTGATAAGGACGAGGCCTATTTTGTTGCCGAGAGGATAAGAAGCGCTGTTAAGGAGAAGATGACCAGGACATGGAAATTCTACCCCAAGGACAATATTACCGTGAGCATCGGGATATGCACTTTCCCGGTTGACGGAGACCGCGCAAAGAGACTGATCAGCAATGCCGACAAGGCGCTTTACAGGGCAAAGATGAACGGCAAGGACAGGACCTTTACCTGGGAAGAGAAGACTGCCTTCTGACCTGCCTGCCGGCAGGCAGGTTGCCGTTTTCATCCATGAGCGGTGATTCTTCCCTATAAAGAACCGGTATGTACGAAATAGAGGTAAAGATACTCGACATAAACAGGGAAGAGGTCGAGCGCAGGCTGCTCTCCCTTGGTGCAAAGAAGGTTTTCGACGGCGAAGTGCATGCCCTGTATTTTGATTCTGCCGACCATTCCATAAGGGATAAAAAAGACACGCTCCGGCTCAGGAGGACAGGGGAGAAGACGGCCCTGACGTTCAAAAAGCATGTGGAAAACCCTGACTTCAAGGTCAGGGAGGAGAAGGAGGTAGAGGTTTCTGATTTCGGCATAATGCAGTCGATGCTTGAATCCATGGGATTTTCCGTATGGCTCGAAATGAAAAAAAACAGGACTACCTATGCCATTGAAGGACTTCACTTTGAGTTTGACAAATATCACGGACAATATGAATTCATCCCTGAATTTCTCGAGATAGAGGCTGCGGATGCCGAACAGATATATAAATATGTCGAACTGCTCGGACTGATGAAGGAAGACTGCAAACCATGGGATGCGCTGCAGGTCGCCGAGTATTATGCTGCTGCAGGGTGACATCGGTGCGGGTTCTGTGCTTTACTTGCATCAAGGTATTTTGGTAGTTTAGATGAAGTTTTCTGTAAACGGAAGAGGAGACATGGACTGGTGAAGAACATCAGGATCTTATCAGCTGTACTGCTTCTGACTGTCCTTAACGCATGTGCGACAACAGACAGTGTTGAGAATATCCAGAAGGCGGGTGCTTATTACAAGATAGGCGTTGCCTACCTGAACGAAAACAAGGTCCAGCAGGCCTTTGTCGAATTCCAGAAGGCTTATGATATTCACCCGCAGAACAAAGAGGTCCTGAACGCAATAGGCATCATTTATCTCCTCCATTTTGATGAATATCAGAAATCAATAGACTTTTTTGAAAAGGCGGTGAGGGTTGACCCTTCCTATTCCGAGGCCTACAACAATCTCGGTGTTGCCCATGAAAAACTCGGCCGTTATGATGCTGCTATTTCCTCCTATAAAAAAGCAGTAGCCAACCTCCTTTATGCCACCCCTGAGAAGGCCTTTCTTAATATGGGGAATGCATATTACAGGATGCGCGACTTCAATGCAGCGGCGCATTCTTTCCGGGAGGCGATCAAGCGGGCCCCTTCGCTCAGCCTTGCGTATCTGAGGCTGTCGCTCTGTTTCAACGCAATGAACCGGTATGGAGATGCTGCCTCAGCAATGGCAGAGGCGGTCCGGCTTGACCCCTTCTACCAGGGTGACAAGGAGAAGGCCTTTGAAGATTTCAGGCTCAGAAGGCTCAAGGCATCCGGTGCAGATGAGCAGGACCTTTCTGATTATCTCGAAATTCTCAGATATTAAGCACGCCGGCAGACCATGATTCACCGTCAAACAGAGTTATATTTGCACGGAGACGGCATTCTCACTCATTCCTGCCTACCGCAGGCAGGCTCGCTTCGCTCCGAGGCACCGGGCCGCCTTACCTATGAAGTGAGGCAATACGGCCCGCTGAAACCGTTCGAATGCATCCCCCTGCAAAGTTGATGGTGGATTCCGGCAGACACAACTTCAATTGCTTTTTCCCGGTACAATCCTGTATTTTATACAGTTCGGGGCGTAGCGCAGTCTGGCTAGCGCACCTGCCTTGGGAGCAGGGGGTCGGAGGTTCGAATCCTCTCGCCCCGACCAGTAACACCTGCCTGCCGGCAGGCAAGACCACCATCCATCTTAACTGCAAAAAAATATCCTGGAAGTTGTCTTGCGGTGACTTGCGTTTTCTGCATTTCTGTAGTATTAAGTAAGATATGAATGGATCAAGGAGGCCCGCATGAAAAGAATTTTCAAGCTTGTGATCATTATCGGTTTGCTTCTCAGTCTTGCAGCATGCTCAACTATCGGAATCAGAAGCGGAGAGCTGCATCCGGGGCATCCCGGCCATGAAGTGCACTGAGCGCAGGTCGTTTGTTGACTGAGATTTATATGCAAAGACTCATCCTGATGCAGATTCGGGAGGCCTGTCTGGCCTGCATACTGGCAGGCAGACCAGCGTCTAAGTGAAAAGCAGAAGGGCTGAGGAGATAAGGATCAGGTATCTCTACCGTGATCTTGTACTGCGGAAACAAATAAGGCTGCCGTTTGAATGTGCACAGAAGATCGTCGGCCCGGATTGCGCTTATCATCTGTATTCTCTGACTGATTTCAGCAGCAAAAACAACAAAAAGACATAACCTGCATTTTACAATCGGCCATTCTGTTCTTTTGCACCGTTTTCTTCTTCATTTAATGAAACAGTTTAGTTGAATTCTTTTTCATGTTGAAATTGTAATGTATTTTGACTATTATAATTTAAAACAAACGTTTGTTTTAATTAATGAAGAAAGATACAAAACAGATTATTCTTGATGCAGCAGAGGAGCTTTTTGCCAAGAAGGGGTTTCATGGCGCTTCCATGCGCAACATTACTGCCAGTGCAGGTGCTAACCTTTCATCCGTGAACTATCATTTCGGTTCGAAAGAAGCGCTCCTCGAAGCCGTGTTCGAGCGCAGGCTCCTTCCCCTGAACCAGGAGCGGAGCCGGCGGCTTGATGCGGTCAGTGCAGAGGCCCGAAATCAGGGAAGAAGACCTGTTGTCAGGGAAGTTGTCATGGCCTTTATAGAGCCGACTTTAAGGTTCCGGGAGTCCGGAGAAGGGGCCCGGAACTTTATCTCCCTTGTCGGCAGGTCATTGGCAGGACAGGATGTCACGATGCGCAGGATCTTTCTGAAGCATGTGGCCCCGATCATTATGAAATTCTTCACAGTGCTCCGCGAGTCTGTACCAGAGACACAGGAAAAGATGTTGATATGGAAGCTCCATTTTGCACTTGGGGCGCTCTTTCACGTCATGCATCTCTGCTCGGAGACGATACATGAAGAATTCAGCGATGTAATCCCAGGGGAAGCGGGCGAGCAAGAAAGAGGTATGCTTAAGGCACTTTTATGCTCCAAAACAGACACCGAAACCCTTATAGAAATGCTCACGTCCTTTATTGCACGCGGGATGGAGGAAGCATGAGAT
>JBBIUL010000039.1:0-12040 GCA_037440265.1 Nitrospira sp.
GAGAGTCTCCTGAATTTTTTTTCATTACGTCCAACAGCTTCAGCAGACGCCTTGAGCAGTTCATTTGTTTCCATCAGCGCACTCTCGGCAAGCCTGCGCTCAGCAATTTCTTTTTCGAGTTCTTCATTGGTGAAGACAAGCTCCGTAGTCCGTTCCTCCACCAGTTTCTCAAGCTGCCTCCGGTACCTCTCGAGTTCATCCTCGATGATTCTCCGTCCGGTAACATCCTGTGCAGCTCCAAGCACCTGAGAAACTGAACCGTCCTCAGCCCTCTTAAAAACAGTATTTCTCACCTGTATCCACCGCCATTCTCCGTCTGCATGACGCACACGAAGTTCAACAGAAACAATATCGCCATCTCCTGCAATGGCAATCTGCTTTTTATGTATATTTACCCTGGTGATATCCTCAGGGTGCACCAGTTCATAATAAAAAGCACTTCCTGATTTATGGATATCATCCAGAGTGTATCCGAGCGTAAGGGCTATCTGGGAGTTTGCATAGACGAGATTATCGTTAATGATATCGAATATGAAGATAATATTGGGGGCAGACTCCATAATCTGCTGGCTGAGGCGCTGGCTGTCGAGGAGCCTCTCCTGTGCAAGTTTCAGCTCCGTAATATCACGTGCTACATGAACAGAACCCTCAAGCTGCCCTTCGTTGTCGTAAATCGGAGAAACAGTAACGAAGAAATGTCCTCCCAGATGTTCCTCATATATTTCTTCTATATGTTCCCTGCCGTCTGACATCAATCGGGCATGGGGACAGGACGGGACCGGCTCTACTGACCTGTGCATTAATTCATAGCACTTTCGGCCCAAAACTTTTTCAGGGCTGATTCCCAGTCTGTCGGACAGAGCCCTGTTAATGCGCCTAATCCGGTATTCCTTATCGAGGATCATGATGAGGTCCGGTATGGTGTCAAAGGTTCTCTCCCAGTCCCTCTTTGAGCTGAGGATGGCCTCCTCAGACAGTTTGCGGTCGGTTATGTCCTGAGTAATGCCGAACCCCCCGAGAAGCGCGCCTCTGTTGTCGAACTCGAGATAAGCCTTCTCACGGACCCACTTGATGCGTCCGTCCGTTACGATGCGGTGTTCAATGTCGTAATCCTCGCCCCGCAGTCCCGCTTTCCACTGTGTATCGACATACTTACGGTCGTCGGGGTGCACGCTGGAAAGAAATGTCTCATACGTCAGCGGGGTACCTGCCGGAATACCGAAGATTCGGTAATTTTCGTCAGACCAGCTGAGTAAATTCAACCGGACATCGAGCCTCCAATTTCCAATGATTCCCACTTCCTGGGCGCGGCGCAGGTCCTCCCTGCTGTTCCTGAGGAATTCCTCTGTCTGCTTGCGCTCCGTGATGTCAATACAGGTGCCCACCCATTCCAGTATGCCTCCGCCTTCTTTATATACAGGCACACCGCGAACCAGAAAGAACCGGTAAGCCCCATCATGCCTGCGTATCCGGTATTCGACCTCATATCTGGTTTTTGTTGTTACCGCCTTTTTCCATGCCTGCATGGTCAGTTCAAGGTCATCAGGGTGCAGGGCTTTCGCCCATCCCCAGCCTTTGATCTCCTCATAGGTCTGTCCGGTATACCTCCTCCACGAAGGAATATCCTCAACGACCTCTCCTTCAGCATTAGTAGTCCAGCCCAAATGACCTGTTATGTCAATATAACTTCTGTGTCGTTCAGAAATTCTGAGGAGTGCACCTTCAGCATCTTTGCGTTCGGAAATATCGGTTAAGACTGTCCGGCAAAGCCCCGACTCCTCTACTCCGGGAATGTGCAGGGATCTCACTTTGGTTTTTCTGACAGCACTGGTTTTTTTCAGGTCAGAAGGAGCACTTTTACCTGCATCTGGTATTTCTATTGTTTTATTCTTAACCTTGGCTTTCCGCTTTTTTACGGTCTTTGCCTTTTCCTTTTTCCCTGCCATAAGCCTTTCCCCGCTTCCCGTTTTACTTTATGCAGAAATATGTCTGCCGACTTCAGGCGCATATCCAAAGACAATATATTTAGGATCAAACCGGCATTAAAAAGGCTATAGCACAGAAAAATAAAAGATCAAAGTTCAAAGCAAAGCCCTGCAAACTGCCTGTGCATCGCCCAATAGTCGCTCAGCACCGATGAGAAATGCTATTCAATGACTTCGATTACTCCCTCCATCCCCCTTGCCCGGTGGTCCTTGAAAAAGAGGAACCGCTTGTCGCAGTAGAACGGGTATCTTCCTGTTTTTTGAGGTGTGAATTTGATGATTACAGGGTCTTTCCCGATGTTCTGATTCACCTCAATCCCTGCCTCAGGGGCATCAATGATGATATTGTGAGGAACAAACCCGGATGTTTTTTTCACAGACAGTTCGACCGGCATATTTACTTTCACAATAATATGGTTCGGTTCAAAAAAATACTCCCCCCCGGTCATGCTTATTCTCTGGACTCCGTCCTGGTCAACCGTTGCAGTGAATATCTTCTGCTGTCTTTCCTGTGCAAAAACAATCCCTGAAAAGACAACCAACAAAAGGAACCCATATCCGAAAAGCTTCATAGCAACCCCCTGTCATTTGCGAGTTATATGATCAAAAACTTATCCTGTATCCATCATATCAGCTAATCGCATCATCTGCCAGATTTTTTTCCCCGGCACATAATCTTACTTCTTTAGCCGTCCTCCATTGCCTGAAATCAGTCGGTGACTTGAGTGCCTCTTCAAGTATTTTCAGAAACCGGGTGCGGCGCATTTCCCGAGCGCCGAGACTGATAAGATGCTTTGATGTCACCTGGCAGTCAATGAATCTGTACTCCCATTCGTTTAACAGCCTTGCCAGCCCGGCAAGTGCCACCTTTGAAGCGTTGCTCATTGTTGAAAACATTGATTCACCGAAGAATGCCTTGCCGAGTGCAACCCCATAGAGCCCGCCAACAAGTTCTCCAGCATGCCATGTTTCCACCGAGTGGGCATACCCGGAGATATGGAGCTTCTTATAGGCATCGATCATCTCTTCAGTAATCCAGGTGCCGGAGTCTTTCTCCCTGTGAACATCAGCGCAATGTCTTATCACCTTTTCAAAGGCATTATCGATAGTCACGGTAAAAACACCCTTTTTCATAAGCTGTCCGAGGCTTCTTGCCACATTCATCTTCCCGGGCAGGAGGACGAGACGGGGGTCAGGCGACCACCAGAGTATGGGTGAGTGCTCGGAAAACCACGGGAATATTCCCTTTGCATATGCAAGCAGAAGCCGTTCTTCACTCAGGTCCCCTCCGACAGCAAGCAAACCGTTCTTTTCGGCAATCTCAGGAGGCGGGAATACCAGGTCGTCAGACAGGAGAAATACGGTCATTTCGAACAGCCGTCTCGCTTATTGAAGCAATTCGGTTATACATAATAGCGAAAGGTCAGTTTGTCCGCCTTCAGGTCAACAGACACCCTGCCCCCTTTTTTCAGCCTCCCGAAGAGCAGTTCCTCTGAAAGATGATCCCGTATTTCTTCCTGAATCAGGCGTGCGAGTGGCCGCGCACCGAATAGAGGATCATACCCTCTTATGGCAAGCCACTCTTTTGCCCTGACAGAGACTTCAATAAGCACCTTTTTTTCTGCAAGCTGGATCTGAAGCTCTGCAATCATTTTACCAACAATCATTCCCATTACCTCATGGGTAAGGGCATTGAAATTAATGATTGCGTCAAGACGGTTCCTGAATTCAGGGCTGAACAGCCTGTTGACGGCATCCTTTGTCTTGGCCTGCGTGTCCATGGAACGGTCGCCAAACCCTATAACATTCCTGTCCAGATCCCTTGCACCTGCATTCGAGGTCATGATGATTATCACATTCCTGAAGTCCGCCTTCTTTCCATTGTTGTCTGTCAGTGTTGCATAATCCATAATCTGCAGGAGGATATTGAAGATGTCAGGATGAGCCTTTTCTATTTCATCCAGGAGAAGCACGCTGTAGGGATGCTTCCGGATTGCATCTGTCAGAAGACCGCTCTGGTCAAAGCCGACGTAGCCGGGGGGAGCACCTATCAGCCGTGCAACCGTATGCTTCTCCATGTACTCGCTCATGTCAAAGCGGTTGAAGGCAATACCCAGAACCGATGCAAGCTGTTTTGATATTTCAGTCTTTCCAACCCCGGTTGGTCCGGTAAACAGGAAGGAGCCGACAGGACGGTCCTGGGCACCGAGCCCTGATCTCGATCTTTTTATTGCAGATACGAGCGCATGTATGGCGCTGTCCTGGCCGAAAACCACCTGTCTGAGATCCTTTTCAAGTGTTTGCAGTTTGTCCGTATCAGAAACAGAAACGGTTCGCGAAGGGATTTTTGCAATCTTCGCAACAACGCTTTCAATGTCGGCAGCGCTCACGAATTTTCTTTTCCTGAACGAGGGAGAAAGTTTCAGAAGCGCCCCTGCCTCGTCAATGACATCGATTGCCTTGTCAGGGAGGTATCTCTCGTTTATGTATTTCGAGGAAAGTTCGGCTGCAGCCCGTAAAGAGCTTTTGGTGAATTTTACCCCATGGAAGTCCTCATAATAATTCTTTAGGCCGCCGAGAATGTCGATTGTCTCCTCAACCCCGGGCTCCTGTATCTCTATCTTCTGAAACCTTCTTGAAAGGGCGCGGTCTTTTTCGAAATAATTCTTGTATTCCTCATATGTTGTCGCTCCAATGCAACGCACCGTTCCGGAGTTAAGGAGCGGTTTCAAAATATTCGAGGCATCCATTGAACTCCCGCTGGTCGAGCCGGCACCGACAACAGTATGTATTTCATCAATAAACAGAATGGCACCGGGTATCTTTTCGATCTCCTTGAGGGTCGCCTTCAGACGTGCTTCGAAATCCCCCCGGTACTTTGTCCCGGCAAGTAGTGCACCCATATCCAGTGAAAATATCCTGGTTTTTCTTAATGCATCAGGCAGTTCACCGCGAGAGGACTGCAGGGCAAGCCCCTCTACCAGTGCGGTTTTGCCAACACCCGGTTCACCGACAAAAATAACATTATTTTTCCTCCGCCTGCTCAGGACATGGATAGTCCTTGAAAGCTCAGTCTTCCGGCCTACAAGCGGATCGATCAGCCCCTGTGCAGCCCTTTCGTTGAGATCTATGGCAAACTGCCTGAGGGAGTCTTTCAGTCCCTGCTTTTTATCGTCTCGGGTAACAGGTTCGAGTCCGTCGTTTTCCTGTTCAGGGATTTCACCCGGGATTCTGGTTATGCCGTGGGATATATATTCAAGCACGTCGAGACGTGTTATCCCCTCATGCTGAAGATAGTAGACGGCATGCGAATCCTCTTCGAGAAAAACAGAGGCAAGGAGGTCTCCTGCATCAGCCTCTTCCTTGCCGGCTGACCTCACATGCTCAACAGCCCGTTTCAACACCCGTTGAAAGGCTATGGTCGGCCTGGGGAAGACAATTTCCTGATTATCAATCACCGGGATGTTCTCATCGAGAAACCTCCTGAGCGAAGACTTCAACCGCTGGACATTCCCGCCGCAGCCTTTGACAACCTCCATACCGAAACTGTCATGGACAACTGCGTACAGAATATGTTCGACGGTAAGGTATTCGTGCTTCTTCTTTTCAGCTTCCCGGATCGTTGATTCTATAATAAGTTCAAGTTCTTTATTGATCATTCTTTCTCCATTGTGCATTTAAGAGGGAAGCCGTTCCGTGCTGCCAGTTCACCCACAAGGGCGATCTTTGTTTCTGCTATCTCCCGGGTGTAAACCCCTGCCAGTCCCGATCCGTTTTTATGGACGTTCAGCATGATCCGGGTGGCTTCAACCAATGTTTTATGAAAAATATCTTCCAGTACATGGACGACAAAGTCCATGGTCGTATAATCGTCGTTCAGGAGCAGCACCCTGAACAGAGGAGGTTCTTTTGCCTCCTGCCCTGTTTTTTCCTGGAGCCCTTCCTCTGTCCTTAAATCAGCCTTTCCCATGTATGCACCTTGTTTTGATATATTTTAACATGACGGACAAATCAATTATAACAGTATGGAAGTCTGATATAATTCTTACATGCAGATAAAAACATTTATCTTCGACTTTGGGGGGGTCCTCGCTGACGAGGGGTTCAGGGAAGGCCTCTATGCAATTGCATTGGAGCAGGGGCTTGATCCGGAATCTTTCTTTAAGACTGCTGATGCCCTGATCGAAACGACAGGGTATTTGACCGGCACAGGAGTGGAGCCGGACTTCTGGAATGCGCTCAGGCAAGAGACCGGCGTAAGCGGTGATGACCACATTCTGCGTGAAAAAATCCTTTCGCGCTTTGTCCTCCGCCCGGCAATGCTGGAATATGTCAGGAAAATCAGATCACTGGGTCTTGAAACCGTCATTCTGAGCGATCAGACTGATTGGCTTGACCTGATTGATGAAAGGACGCCTTTTTTCCAGTATTTTGACCATGTCTTCAATTCATTCAAGATACATAAAAGCAAAAGAGACCCGTCAGTCTTCAGGGACGTCGCCGAATATCTGGGAATACATCCGCAGGAGGCGGTCTTTATAGACGACAACAAAAACCATATTGCCAGAGCATCAGAAGAGCATTTCAGGACAATTCATTTTATTAATATTCATGACTTTGCAAAAGACATGGAAAAATTGTTCCTGCATTCTTCCGAAAAAAGACTTTCCCATGCCATGCCGAAGGAGAAGCTTGCCTTTTTCATGACTGCCATAGGCCTTGAGCAGGCTGACATGAACATGCTCGCCCGGTTCAAGGAGGTATTCACCGCCAGGAAACACGAATTTGCCGATTATTTTTATGATTTCTTCCTTGCAATACCTGAGACCGGCAAGATCCTGTCTCAGTTTGTGTCACCGGGATTTCTTAAGAATGTCTGGGCCTCCTGGATTGAGCATCTTTTCAGCGGCAGGCTCGACGACCAATTCCTCGGCTATCTCTGGAGAGCAGGGCTGCGGCATGTCGAGGTCAACCTTGATCAGCGCTTCTCCAATCTCGGCTTTACTGTTGCAAGACGTTTCCTTCAGCAGGTAATACGGGAACAGGTCCCGCAGCAGGACGCCATCACAGTGTCGCAAACAGTCGACAGGCTGATAGATTTCTGCATACTCGTAGAGACAAATGCCTATATCGATGCAACCTCCCGGTGCGATCTTGAAATAATAAAAGGAGTTTCAGACAGGATAAGGAACCGCATTACCGTTATCGGGGGGAACATGCTGAAACTCCGGAAAAAGATAAACAAGGATGACCCGCTCTATCAGGTATATGACTCTGTAATCAGCGAAAGCATGTCCTGCGAGCGCATGGTCAGCGATATCAGGACCTTCATCGACATGGTAGAGAGGGAGGCAGAAATCCACAAGGCTTCTCTCGAGGACCTTATAAAAAAGACGCTGGAAAAACTCCGGCTTGAAGGCCTGCCCGGCAACATCGTCCCTGCTGTTGATCTGGCGGAGAACGCTCGCGTTGTGCTCGGCGACCACCGTGATCTCGAAATGCTGTTTTACTACATACTGCAGAACGGACTGGAAGCGCTTGACAAGGGAAATCCGGTGCTCAGCATAACCTCGTACGTTGACCCTTCCCTGCCTAACCGCATAAAGATAGAGGTATTCAACTCCGGGGTTCCTCCAAGGGCTGAAGACATCGAAAAAATGTATGCACCGTTTTATTCAACCAAGCCTTTCGGGTCCGGGTTCGGGCTGCCCATCGCGCGGCTTGCCGCAAGAAAAAACTATGGGAAGCTTGCGCTTGAACCTGCTGAAGGACGCGGCACAAGGGTCATGATTACCATTCCTTCGCCTGGCTGATTCAAAACGGCACAGCGTTCACTCAATCAGGTCTGCCTCGATATCTATAGTTATATCCACTTCCTTGCCTATCATCAGTCCACCGCCCTCCATAGGTTCGTTCCAGGTTATGCCGAAGTCACCCCGGTTGATGCTGAAACTGCCTGAAAAGCCCATCGTAATCTCTCCGCCGAACGGACTTTTCACCGGACCGGAATATTCCGCAACCATTACCACCGGCTTTGTTATACCATGAATAGTGAGGTCGCCGGTCACCTTAAGTCGGCTGCCCCCGACTGCCTCTGTCGACGTGCTCCTGAACATCATCTGCGGATACTTCGCTGCCTCCAGAAAATCAGGGCTCAGGAGGTGGTCATCCCTCTTTCGTATACCGGTTGTAATACTGTCGATATCAATAACAATGTCAATTGCCGAGTGTGCCGGTTCAGTCTGGTCAAAGCTTATCGTACCGTTTATTTTATTGAACTGGCCGCGGACATTCGCAATCATCAAATGCCGTACTGAAAACGCTGCTACCGAATGGTCCGGATCTATGCGCCATCGTGTCATTATGAACTCCTTTCTTTAATGCTGCTTCAGCTCCCTTTATGTCTATGCTATCACATCTCGTTGTGAGAGCAATCATCAATGCCGGCCCGTGCAATCATTCTGTTATAATAGTAGCAAACCCATGACTGAAAATACCCCCTATGACTGTATCATTATCGGTGCCGGCCCTGGCGGGCTGCAGGCTGCAATCTATCTTGGCCGTTACAACAGAAAAGTACTTTTAATCGACAGGGGCGGGGGCAGAACCCACCACGCAAAGCATATCCAGAACTTCCTGACCCAGAAGTCCATTTCCGGCCAGGATATCATAAAGATCGGTATGGAGCAGGCCAGAAACTTCAATGTGAGAATCGAAAAAGGACTCGTCACCAGAGTCATCAAAGACAGTCTCTTCGGAGTCTATACCGGTGAGACAAAACACCTCGCCCCTTTTGTGATCGTATCATCAGGCGTTTACGATAATCTTCCGGAGATAGAGAATTCGCACAAATTTCTCGGGAATGGTTTTTATACCTGCGTCGACTGCGACGGCTACCATACGACCGGCAAAAAACTCGTCATAATCGGAAATTCAATAAAATCCGTGCACCTTGCCGTCGCGATGAAGGAAATGTTTACCAGGGACATTACGCTCATACTCTATACCGACAAGGCCCCGGAAGAATACAAGGAAGAACTCAGTGACGAACAAATCCGGCTGATCATCGGGCGCCCCAAAAGCATAACAGGCACTGAAAGAATAGAGGCGATTGAACTCAGTGACGGACAGCGCGTTGCATGTGAGGTGATCATGTCCCACTTCGGGTTCAAACTGAATGACGGTTTTTTGTCCGGTCTTGGACTCAAAAGGGATGCAAAGAACTTCAAATATATCGTTGACCGGGCCTATGAATCTTCACTGAGCGGCCTGTATATTGTTGGACCGCTCAACCAGGGCAATGACCAGGCTGTCATTGCCGCAGGTGAAGGCGCCGTTGCTGCAATCGATATCAAGAAGAGGCTCCTGGAGATATGATTATATCCGGGAAAATGTCAACGCCAGTCAGGGCCGTGGACAATAGAGAGAAGGTTCGTACCATTATAAAGCTCCTGAGGAAAGAATACCCCAATCCTTCTACCGCCCTGCACTACAGGAGCCCTTTTGAAATGCTTGTTGCAACCATGCTTTCGGCACAGTCGACAGATGCACAGGTAAACAAGGTCACCGCAAATCTGTTCAGAAAATACAAAACGGTTCAGGACTATGCCGATGCATCTGCTGACGACTTCAGGAACGATCTCAAATCGATAAACTTCTTCAATAACAAGGCAAGAAACATCCAGGCCTCTGCCCGGATGATAATCGGGCAGTTCAGGGGGAAGGTCCCCGATACCATGGAGGACCTCACTTCCCTTCCCGGTGTTGCAAGAAAAACTGCGAACATTGTGCTTTCGAATGTCTACGGCATTTCAGAAGGCATAGCAGTCGACACCCACGTAAAGAGGCTCTCGTACCGCCTTGGGCTCTCAAAACACAAAGACCCCGTGAAGATTGAAAAAGACCTGATGGAGATTACAGAGAAAAGAAACTGGGGAATCATCTCCAATCTTCTGATATTGCACGGCAGGCGCATCTGCAGCGCGAGAAACCCGAAGCATCACGAATGCGCTCTCAACAGCATGTGTCCTTCACGGGAAATATAGACAGATCAACAGGGAGGCTTTCTCGTTTTCATCCCATGTTTTCCCCTCCTCCCCTGTATCCGAAAACTGGAAAGTATGTCCATGCCTACCTGGAATCTTCCAAGAGAATTCTATTGACAACAAAATGAATGTCTGGTAGGATTTTGATAATTTCTCAGAGAGTAAACGGCATTGAATATGCCAAAAACATAAAAGGAGGAGCACATGGCAGCAAAGAAACCGGCCAAGAAGGCAGTTGCAAAAAAGAAGGTAGCAGCAAAGAAACCGGCCAAGAAGGCAGTTGCAAAAAAGAAGGTAGCAGCAAAGAAGCCCGCCAAGAAAAAAACCGTTAAAGCAAAGAGGAAACCGAATCCGTCATTCATGAAGCCGATGAATATCAGCGATGCACTTGCAAAGGTCGTGGGCAGCAAACCGATTCCCAGGACTGAAGTAACCAAGAAATTGTGGGCATATATCAAAAAGAACAAACTGCAGGATTCAGTCAACAAAAGGAACATCAATGCGGATGCAGCCCTGCTTCCGATTTTCGGAGGGAAAAAGACCGTATCGATGTTCGAAATGACCAAACTGGTCAACAAACATCTCAGCTAACAATCAAATTCTTTTTGCGAGGGCAAGCTTTCTATTAAAAGGAAGCTTGCCTTTGTTTTTCTCGTATTTTATTACTAAGAAAACCTGCTGAAATTCCGTCTTGTAAGATAAACTCTCTGTCCAGAATACCGTTTTTTTATACAAAAAAGCCTGTTAGAACGTAGACGGATCCTCGGCAGGGAGATTATTTTCATCAAACGGCATAACACCAAGCTGGCCCATTACCGACTCAAGGCCTTTGAGCATATCAATATAGTCAAATCCTTTCATCTCGTCTTCCCCTGCCTTTTCAGCAAGTGCATCAAACGCAGGATAATCAAAATTGCCGTCCAGCACCCCGGACCTTGTCAAGACGCTATAGAGCACCTTGTCATCTTTCAGACTGTCTTTGTCCGTGATCTTGAGCATCTGCCTTCTTTCAGCAGACGCCGCATACCATTGCATCGCGAAGAGAAGGGCATCGTATAAGGTCACGATCCCTGCTGAAATCTTGCCCTGTCGAAGCCTTCTTCTGCCGGCCCTGATATGCAGTCTTGCACGCAGCAGTGCGCCTTCCTCAGTCCTGAAGCTGTCTTCGGTTCTCATCAATCCAAAATGGGGCATATGCTGACGTTCCGTCCGCCTGAGGCGGATGGTCTGGACCAATATTAGTCTATGGAAACCTTCTTCTCTTTTTTTCTTGCCTCTTCGGTTTTCGGTATTCTCACTTCCAGAACCCCGTCCTTGAAATTCGCCTTCGCCTTGTCAGACTGAACACCTGAAGGAAGATGGAAAGACCGTTTAAACGACCCGTATGACCTCTCAAGCCGGTAATAATCCTTCTTCTCAATTTTTTCCTGCCGCTCCTTTTTCCCGGAAATGGTAATCGTATTCTCGGAGAGATTCACATCGATATCTTCCTTTTTCATACCGGGCACTTCTGCCTTCAGCACAACATCGTTGTCCTGCTCGAAGATATCAACAGTCGCAGTTATGTCATCCATCTCCGGAAATCTCGTTCCGGGCCACCAGGACGGACCGAACAGGGAAAACGGACTCTTATGGAAGACCTCGAACATCCGTTCCATCTCTGCAAAAGGCGAAAGGTTTTTTGAAGCCTCAGGTTTTGCAAGTTCTTTTGACTCCTTTGCTGCCATGGCACACCCCCTTGAAATCTGGTTATTACACTTTCCCCCCTGCCTGCCGACAGGCAGGTGTCTATAGTTACATTGTATTCCAATTGCAGGAGATTTCAAGCCTTGTCTCGGAAATGTAACGGCTCCGCTGAACATCCTGCGGCAAATGTTGTCAATTCCCCATATCTTCTCCTGGAATTTGATTATTATTGCAACGGGAAGAGGATTTTTTTTACGCATTTACTTCCGGGGCACCCGCCGCCCGGTTAAAGGGTATTCATATATGCTACAAGGTCTGCCACCT
>JBBIUL010000040.1:0-11982 GCA_037440265.1 Nitrospira sp.
CAGAGGGCTTGCACCGGCACGGTACGTTGATGATACGGGAGAAATAACGCAAAAGTATCCTTTTAATCCAAACGGCTCTCCTGATGGCATCGCTGCACTCTGTTCGCCTGACGGCCGTCACCTTGCAATGATGCCGCATCCTGAACGTGCCTTTCTGAAATGGCAGTGGGGATGGATGCCGGAAGATTGGGGAAAAGGGCTTAAGTCGTCTCCGTGGCTTAAAATGTTCCAGAACGCAAGGGCATGGTGCGAGGACAAAAAATAACTGTCAATCAAAGCAGACGTTAACAGGAAGGGTGCCGGGATTGTACATTGAGCTCCCCATAAATACAAGGTCAGGACTGGACATCCCGTTATAGAGAAAATCAAGTGAGACGCAATGGCGGATACCGGTAGGCTGCACCTGGAAATCAAACCCCTGAACTTCTTTCTCCTTTCTGAGTTCAAACCTGAAGAACAGTTCATTCATCCGGAAACTGACTTCATTTGCCGGGCCTACGTTTTTATGAGATACATTAACAATCACACCATTGTCAATCCGTATAGTCCCTGAGTAGGCAGGCGGTAAAGCGAGTCTGAGATGAGGCTGATATACCTGGGCTATGCGTACGTGCCAGGAATTGCCGGTCTTCCATACATACATTCCGCCGCGTACAGTCAAAAGACTGAGGTTTGGCTGTCCTTCAACAATCCTTTCAGATGGCAGAGACTGCGGGTGATGCATGAAGGGGCCGTCAGGTTCAGAGCCGGGCGGTCCGAGAATCGTGCTGCAGGCAGTCACTCCAAACACCAAGAGTATGAATAGTATATTGCGCATCATCTTTATAAATAAAACCATTTTCAAGGCACCCTGTCAAGCAATAAAAGCTCACGGGCCGTGATCAGAATAATAACTACTATGAACCTGTTAGGTTTAATTCTTTTTGTAGCACCAGCTCAGCGCGGGACCGCAGTATTTGAATGGCTCCTCGTGGGGATTGTTAAAAAAATCTGAAAAAAGACTGAAAAGGCTTGACAAAAAAAATAGCACGGATTATTATTGATAATAATATTCATTATAGAGAGTGGCTGTCATGGGACTGAAGGAAGCACGCAAGACATTTTCTGATTACATTAGGAAGAAAGAGCTCCGGAATACGACTCAAAGGCAGAGGATCCTTGAGGCCTTTCTCAGTTCGGAACGTCATATTACTGCTGAAGACCTTTATAAGAATATCCAGAAAAAGTACCCGGAGATTGGGTTTGCAACTGTGTACCGCAATCTTAAGCTGATGTGTGAAAGCGGAATAGCAGAGGAGATAAAGATAGGCAATCAGAAAAGCAAATATGAGCATATTGACCTTAAGCAGCACCATGACCACCTGATCTGCATAAAGTGCGGCCGTTTTTACGAGGTTTTTGATGAAAGGATAGAGAACCTTCAGGTCAAGCTAGCTGAGAAGAATGATTTTCTGCCTGTCCGGCACAGGTTGGAGATTTACGGACTGTGCCGTAATTGCAGATGAAAATAATGCCCTTGTAATGATAATGACAATCATTATAACTTAATTGATTTGTTATGCTGCCTGTAGTTGCAGGATAACTTATGAAAGGAGGATGCTGGAATAAAAGACAGATCAAATTGTTTTTGAGTTTATAAAAATTATTAAAAACGGAAAAAGGAGAAAAAATATGCGTATCAGGAAAATGACTTTAACTATGTTGTCACTTATGGTAATGATTGTGCTCTCTGCAGCAGCTAATGCTGAGGATGTGCGCTATACCACCCACATTCAGAAAATTTTCGAACAGAAATGCTCAGGGTGTCATGGCCAGCATGCAGCTCCAGAATACGATGCGTTTAAAGCAGAAAAGGCACAATGGCTCGGGAAGGGACAGGGCATGAGAATGGACACCTACAGTCACCTCATTTTTTATACGGCATGGCCGGACACCGGTTCTCTGATGAGGAGGCTTGATGACGGAAAGAAAGCGAAAGAGGGGAAACCAGGGAATATGTACCAGCATCTTGGTTCAACAGAAGAGGAAAGACAAACGAATCTTAATATCTTTAAAGCATGGGTCGGGAACTGGACCCTCAAAAGGTGGAATGAAATAACAAAAGAAGAGATGAATGGAATTAAAGTGAAGTATTAGATGGGCGAAGGGCAGGAGTCATCCTGCCTCTTTTTTCCCGATTCATTTGATAATGAATATCAATATAAAAAGGAGGCAATCATGTGCGTGGCACTGATAGGTGGAATGGACAGACTCGAAAGGGATTACCAGGGCGAGGCCGGGAAGGCAGGAATACAACTGAGAGTTTTTACAAAACCTGAGACGAACCTTGCATCAAAAATAAAGAATATGGACGCGGTCATAATTTTTACGAACAAGGTGTCACACAATGCAAAAAGGGAGGCTGTAAACGCCGCAAAAAGCAGGAACATCCCTGTGTATATGCGTCACTCATGCGGCATATGCGCGCTGAGGGATTGCCTGGATTGCCTCATAAACCTGGAAGGTGAGATTGGAAATGCTTAAGAAACTGCTGTCAGGATTATCGATTGTGCTTTTTATGGGAGGGATTGCCTTCGGGGCTCATCCGCTAATAAGTGATGACACCGGTACGCAGGGGAAAGGAAAATTTCAGATAGAAGTCAATAGTGAGCTGGCATACGACAGGGAAAGAGAGGACGGGCTGACGGTCATCGAAAGAGGCGGGGAATTGGCCACAATACTGTCTTATGGAATTACCGGGAATATTGATTTTGTGCTCGGCATTCCCTATCAATGGTTCAGGGTCAAGGAAGATGGCAGTGTCATGGCAAAGGGATATGGGATATCAGACATTTCTCTTGAGATGAAATGGAGATTTTATGAGAAAGATAATCTGAGTTTGGCCCTAAAGCCGGGAATCACATTGCCAACCGGTGATGAGGACAAGGGACTCGGCAATGGCAGGGCATCGTATGGCCTTGTATTTATTACAACGAAGGAGCTGGAACCATGGGCGTTTCACTTCAATTTAGGCTACACCCACAACGAATATAAACTGCACGAGGACGATGAAGCGAGCAGAAAAGGCATCTGGCATGTTTCCCTGGCTTCAGAAGTTGAGGCGGCAAAGGATGTGATGATAGTGGGGAATATCGGCGTCGAGAGAAATCCCGACAGGAATTCAAATACCCATCCAGCATTCATCCTGGGCGGAGTTATCTACTCTCTCAATGAAAATCTTGATATGAATGCCGGCATCAAGGGCGGGCTGAACAAACCGGAAACAGATATAGTCTTTCTTGCAGGCATTGCATTGAAGTTCTAACAGGGAGGATAAAAATGGCACCGCTTGGACTTTTGACCTCCGGGGAAAGGGCCGAGGTTTTGGAAATCAGACTAAGAAAAGAAGATTGTGACCAGAGAAAAGAAAAACATATCTGCCATGCTCAGGACATGGGCATCAGGGTCGGTAATGTCATAGAGATGCTGAACAGTGAAGGCCGGGGACCGGTTCTCATAAAGATTGGTGAATCCAGAATTGCCATAGGCAGAGGGATGGCGATGAAGATAATGGTAAAAAAACTGAACAGTGCCGGCGAATAGTTCAACAAAGGATTATACACATTCATAAAATGGAGGTTTGGCAATGAACTTGGCTATGCTGAAACCAGGAGAGAAAGGCAAAATCAAAAAAATAGGTGCCATGGGTCCCCTGAAAAGAAGGCTTATGGATATGGGTGTTCTCATCGGCGAAGATGTGAAAGTCGAGAAAATAGCACCTTTGGGAGATCCGATCGAAGTAACCATTAAAAACTACCATCTCTCCCTGAGAAAAAAAGAGGCCGAAGGGATTGATATTGAGGTGCTGAAATGAGCATGAAAGCAGAAGTCATGACATCAGAGTCAGAACACAGGAGTCATAATCAGGAGACAAGCTGGGAAAGCACAGACAAAAAAACACTAACGGTTGCTGTAGCCGGAAATCCCAATTCCGGTAAATCAACGCTTATTAACTCCATTGCCGGGACAAGGCTCCACGTAGGCAATTGGCCCGGCGTTACCGTTGAAAAGAAAGAAGCAGGGTTTGAATACAGCGGATGGCAGATCCGGCTGGTTGATCTGCCCGGTACTTACAGCCTCAGTCCTTACACACAGGAAGAGATAATAGCGAGGGATTATCTTGTACAGGAAAAACCTGATGTGATCATTAATGTTGTAGATGCAACAAATCTCGAAAGAAACCTTTACCTTACGGTTCAGCTGATGGAGCTTGGCATCCCTGTAGTCATGGCATTAAACATCTTTGACGAAGCTGTGAACAAAGGATACGTAATTGATACAAAAGCAATGGAAACCATGCTCGGCATAAAAATCATCCCGACTGTTTCAACCAAAGGGAAGGGGATGAAAGAACTGATGACGACAGTTATCAATATTGGTGAAAATCCTCTGAACAACAGGCCAAAGCAGCTGAATTACGGGGAAGACATAGAGTCAGCTGTGAATGCGATATCAACAACTATCAGGCAATCATTCCCTGCTTATGCAGAAAGATTCCCATTACGATGGCTTTCTTTCAAGCTTATGGAGGGCGACAGCCATGTTATGACAGAGATCAAACTGAATGGGAGTGCATTTATCGCGGAGGCAACAAGGCATCTTAAGAAGGCCCATGGGGAAGACATGGAATCCATCATGACTGATGAAAGATATGCGCTGGCATCAGGGCTTTCCCGCGAGGTACTCAGGAGGCCTGAACTCAGGAAGATGGAGATAACCGAAAAGATAGACCGGGTTGTCCTTAACAGGTTTCTGGGCATCCCGATATTCCTTGCTGCTATGTGGCTCGTGTTTAAGCTTACCTTTGATGTGGCGACGCCGTTTGTTGACTGGATAGATGAAATGGCAGCAGGCCCTTTCAAGGGATGGGCTGAGGCGGCTTTAGGATTAATGAATGCACCCTCATGGACTGTTTCACTTGCAACAGATGGGATTATAGCCGGGGTGGGCTTTGTGCTTGTCTTTGTGCCTGTGATATTTGCCATGATGTTTTTTATAACATTCCTTGAAGGAAGCGGGTATATGGCGCGTGCTGCCTTTGTCATGGACAGGGCCATGCACAGCATGGGACTTCACGGCAAATCATTTATCCCGATGCTCCTGGGGTTCGGATGCAATGTCCCTGCAATTTATGCGACCAGAACGCTCGAGAACCCGAAAGACAAGGCGCTCACCGCGCTGCTTATCCCTTTGATGTCCTGCGGCGCAAGACTTCCTGTATATGTGCTGTTCACAGGGGTCTTTTTCGCCGCAAATGCAGGGACAGTGCTGTGGTCATTATATGTGACGGGGATAACTCTCGCCGTGCTTATGGGAGTTATTTTCAAGAATACCCTCTTCAAAGGCGAGGCGCCCGTATTCATTATGGAACTCCCGCCTTACAGAATGCCTTCAGTCAAGAGCCTGATTATCCATACATGGGAGAAGGGGAAACATTTTCTGGTCAAGGCAGGGACTTACATACTGGCTGTATCGGTATTTGTATGGTTCCTTCTGAACCTGCCATGGGGCGTTGAGAACAAAAAAGATTCATACCTCGGCAGGGCAGGGCAAATAGTCGCTCCTGTGTTTAAACCTCTCGGGTTCGGCAACTGGGAAGCGGCATCTTCACTGATCACCGGGATCATTGCCAAAGAAATCGTGGTCGGCACTATGGGAGAAATATATGTCCAGAAGGATGACGAAGGGCAGCAGAATTCCGCTAAACCATTTTCTTTCACAGAGGATGTAAGGGAAATTGGAATATCCTTTGCACGGGCTGCGGGAGACTCACTCAATAATGTCTTTTCCACGTTTGGCATAGCAAGCATTACAGCAGAGGAAGAAGAGAATCAGACAGGGCTGAAGTCAGTGGTTCAAAAGGCATTTACACCCTTAAGCGCCTATGCCTTTATGGTTTTTGTTCTTTTATATATGCCATGTGTCGTAGTGGCTATTGCCATGAGGCATGAGTTCGGCACATGGAAATGGTTCGGCATAGCCTTTGTGTACCAGACGGTTCTTGCCTGGACAGTAGCGTTTATTATTTATCAGGGCGGGACTATTCTGGGATTGGGGGGATAGATGGAAATTATTGATATCATATGGATGGTTGTAATTATATCAGGAGCGGTATATCTTTTTTACCGCTCCGTCTGGAAGAAAAAAGGACATTGCAGCGGTTGTTCTTCAGGCAGTTGTTCGAACAAGAAATTACCGCTCCGTCTGGAAGAAAAAAGGACATTGCAGCGGTTGTTCTTCAGGCAGCTGTTCGAACAAGAAACAGATTTAACCCGATATCGTTCCTGGTTTTGCCGCTGTTTTTTGCTGATTTGCTTTCCTAAGGTCCCTTCCATGAATAAAGGTAACCCTCTTCGAGAAAACTGAATTATCTCTAAAACCCAGTACAGAAGGTCGGAGCTTTTTGATTTTTAAGGAAACTAAAATTAAGGCTTGACATACAAAGTCAGGGCATGGTATTACATAACGGCCACTTTAGGTCTTCCAATTTCCCAAGGAGGAAATCTTCAATGGGTCTTGCAACATTCAAGGGTGGTATACATCCGCCCGACAAAAAAGAACTATCAAAAGGCAGTCCTATCTCTGAAACAAAACCTCCTAAAATAGTTGTCATTCCATTGAGCCAGCATATCGGCGCTCCGTGCAAACCGCTCGTTTCAATCGGTCAGGAAGTAAAGAAAGGCGAGATCATCGGCGAGCCAGGCGGGTTTGTTTCTGCCCCTGTACATTCTTCGGTATCCGGGAAAGTTATAGCGATTGGGGATTTCCCAAACGCCATGGGCAGGATGGTTCCCTGTGTAGTAATAGAGAACAACTTGAAGGAAGAATGGATAGTGCTCAGGGACAATCCTGATTACGGGACCCTCTCTCCTGAAGAAATAAAGGAAAAGATAAAGCTTGCCGGGATTGTCGGTATGGGCGGAGCTGCTTTTCCGACGAATGTGAAGCTTTCTCCGCCAAAAGAGAAACCGATAGATGCTGTCCTTATCAACGGGGCCGAATGCGAGCCTTATCTTACTGCCGACTACCGGATTATGCTTGAAAAGCCCAAAGAGATGATTGAAGGGCTCAAAATATTAATGAAATCGCTTGGGGTGCAGAAGGGCTATGTCGGCATCGAAAACAATAAGATGGATGCAGTCGCAAAAATCAAGGAAGCAGCCTCAGGAGAACAGGGTATCGAAGTGATTGCCGTTGAAGTCAAATATCCTCAGGGCGCAGAAAAGATGCTCATAAAGGCAATCCTCGGCAAAGAGGTCCCGCCTCCGCCAGGGCTGCCTATGGACGCCGGTGTTGTGGTCCAGAATGTTGGTACAGCGGTAGCCATATATGAAGCGGTACGGTACGGCAAACCTCTGATAGAACGGGTCGTAACCGTTACCGGAGAGGGGATAACCGAACCGAAGAACCTGATGGTACGCATAGGAACACAGATCTCACAGTTGATAGAAGAGTGCGGCGGATTTAAAGGGGAGGCCGGAAAGGTAATTTCCGGCGGGCCGATGATGGGTTTTGCAGTATATTCCCTTGATGTGCCGGTGACAAAAGGCACGTCAGGCATCCTTGTTCTTCCGCAGGAGGAGGTCCTGCATTCCGACGAATTCGGTCCCTGCATTCGATGCGGCAGGTGTATCGACATATGTCCTATGGGACTTATGCCGTCGATGCTCAGCATCCTGTCTGAAAAGGGTTTTTATGAAGAAACAAAGGAATATAACCTATACGGATGTTTTGAGTGCGGTTCCTGCACATACGTATGCCCGTCAAAAAGGCCGATAGTGCAGTTTGTAAGGCTTGCTAAATCGATGACGAAACCATAACAATGCCGGCTGCAGACAAGGCTGAGCTTTGCTTTCCTGAATAGTCTAAAGCCGATTGTTGGTTTGGAGGAGTAATGGAAACAGTAAAAAGAGAGCATGAACTGATAGTCTCGGTAAGCCCTCATATAAAGAGCGAGGAGACAACCAGCAGGATAATGTGGACTGTCAGTTTGGCGCTCCTGCCTGCAACGCTTGCCGGTCTGTATTTTTTCGGGCTCAAGGCGCTGTTTATAACTGCTTTATGCATTGCCAGCTCTGTTTTCTTTGAACAGATATATCTCAGGCTTGTAAATAAGAAATCTGCTGTTGGAGACGGCAGTGGTTTTTTAACTGGTCTTCTCCTCGGGATGAACATGCCGCCATCCCTCTGGTCTGTTTCCCCGTTTACCATCCACATACCGGTTGTCGCCTCTTTTGTTGCTATAGTCATTACAAAACAGCTCTTCGGCGGACTCGGATATAATGTCTTCAACCCCGCATTAATAGGCCGGGCGTTTGCGCTGATATCATGGCCAAAGGCTATGACTGTCTACACAGAACCGAATACCACGGTATTTGCAATGGATGCCAAAACTGCTGCGACACCGCTTGGTATTCTGAAGATAGACGGACTTGACAAGCTTATCGAGGCATTCGGCGACAAGATGAGCCTTTATGAACACCTTCTCACCGGAAACCGGGCAGGCTCTATCGGTGAGACATCGGCTATTGCATTGCTTCTCGGCGGTCTGTTTTTGCTCTACAAGAGATATATAACATGGCATATACCTGTATCGTTCCTCGGCACGGCAGCTGCCATTGCATGGATTTTTGGAGGCAAACAGGGGATTTTTACCGGTGACCCGCTGCTGCATCTGCTCAGCGGCGGGATGATGCTTGGTGCATGGTTTATGGCAACAGATTATGTAACGTCGCCGTCAATACGAAAAGGACAGATCATCTTCGGCATTGGATGCGGAGCCCTGACAATGCTTATAAGGATCAAAGGCGGTTTCCCCGAAGGCGTCATGTTTGCCATACTGCTGATGAACTGCTTTGCACCATTAATTGACCGGGGATTCAAGTCAAAGGTTTTTGGAGCGGTAAAACCGGAGAAGGCAAAGGAGACGGCGAAATGACAGGCAAGGACATTATAAAAATAACCCTGAACCTTGTTATTGTATATCTTGTAGGCGGGCTCATCCTTGCAGCTGTTTATGCGAAGACGTCACCGATCATGTTTCTGAACAATAAGATTGCAAAAGAGAAGGCATTGAAGGGACTTGTGCCTGAAGCCGATACCATAGACAAAATAGGCGACTGGACGATACATGGAAAAAGCGCAGAATACTATATTGCAAAGAAGGGTGATGGCAATATCGGCTATGTTATCCAGTCCTTCGGCAAAGGATATTCAAGCTATATAAATGTCCTGGTTGCGGTGGATAATGACCTTAAAATACAAAAGATCGAGATCCTTTCCCACGCCGAGACCCCGGGACTCGGAGACGAGATTGAGACTGAAGCATTCAAAGGCCAGTTTAAGGGAAAGGCCCTTGAACAGATAAAACTGGTAAAAGAAGAGACAACAGAGAATATCCAGTCAATAACCGGTGTGACGATTTCTAGCAGGGCTGTTACCGATGACGCGGTAAAGAACGGACTTGCCTTTCTTTCCAAAACCCTGAAAGGAGAAACAGCAGATGTCGAACACAAGCAGTAGCAACTGGGAGCTTATAAAAAACGGCATTATTGCGGAAAACACCATCTTTAAGCTCGCGCTCAGTCTGTGCCCGGCAATTGCGGTTACGAGCGGTTTCAAGAACGGTGTTTTAATGGGTGTTGCAGTATTGTTTGTGCAGGTAATGGTTAATATAACTATCTCACTGATGAGAACAATCATACATCCGAAGGTCAGGCTTCCTATATTCATGCTCGTTATTTCCGGCTGGGTGACGGTCACTGACCTTATGATGGCAGCATTTGTCCCTGACGTATACAAGCAGATGGGTCTCTATATTCAGCTCATCGTTGCTTTTGCGTCAATTCTCGCAAGGGCAGAGATGTTTGCAAGCAAAAACAAAATCGTTCCTGCAATGTCGGACGGCATCGGGATGGGTATCGGTTTTCTGTTTGCTCTTGCTGTGATAAGCTTTTTCAGAGAACTTCTGGGTAAAGGCGCACTCTGGGGCATTCCCATTATTAACACAAAGCCGCTTCTCATCATGATACTTCCGGCCGGAGGGTTTCTGGCTGTAGGTATACTGATGGCACTGTTTAACTGGATTGATTCAAGATATCTGAAGAAAAGCGCGCATGCTTCGCATTAATCAGGAGGTAAGAGTATGAGCAGCGAGTTTACTAAAATTTTTGAACTTATCGTATCGGCATCTCTTATAAATAATTTTGTTTTTACCAGGTTCCTCGGCCTCTGCATATTCTTCGGTGTTTCAAAGAAGATGGAGACGGCGGTGGGTATGAGTATCACTTTTACCTCGGTAATGATGATCAGTGCTGCGTTCAGCTGGATTGTCTATAATTATTTCATGATCCCTCTTGACATCACGTTCCTGAAGATTATTGTTTTTATTGGGATTGTAGCAGGACTGGTGCAGGCATCTGACACGATTATGAGGAAAATATCACCCGGGATCTATTACAAGCTCGGTATTTATCTGGCGCTGATATCAACCAACTGTATTATTCTTGCAGTCCCGCTGGTGAATGCCGGAGAAAAATATAACTTTATTGAGAGCATAGCTTTTGGCTTCGGATCCGGTATCGGGTTTGCACTGGCACTTATTATAATGGCAAGCATCAGGGAAAAAATCGAACTTGCAGATGTGCCCGCTCCTTTTAAAGGGCTCCCGATGGCGTTTATCATAACCGGTCTGATAGCGCTTGCTTTTACCGGCTTTTCCGGACTGATAACACTATGATAAAATAGATAAACAGGCATATATTGTATAGTTGCAATTACAATGTACTACCTGTTGAGTTAAATGCAAGAAGTATCAAGTGAATCGGAAGGAGTAACGATGTTAAAAGGTTCAATGATAAAAAAGGCATGTTTTATCTCAGCAGTCCTGTTTCTGAGTTCTGCTTCTGCTGTCTTTGCCGGTGTCGGCGGAGGGGTCGAGGCACGGGAATCTGTTGATTTAATAGCGGTTATCAAATTTACGCTCATCTTTCTGGCGGGCCTTGGAGCTACTTTCGGCTTTGGCCTTGCGATTGCAGCGAAAAGATTTGCTGTTCAGATCGATCCCAGGGTTGAGAAAGTAAAAGATGTGCTTGCACATGCACATTGCGGCGCATGCGGTTATGCCGGGTGCGAGCAATATGCTGAGGCGGTGGTTAACAACCCTGATGTTTCCCCCAACCTCTGTATCCCGGCAGGGGCAAAAGGGGCTGAGGCCGTTGCACTGATAACCGGGAAAAAGGCAGAGATACAGGAACCCCAGTTCGCAAGGATAATGTGTCAGGGCGGATGGTCAAAATCCAGAAAGAGGTTCAAATATGAAGGGGTGTTAGACTGCAGGGCCGCAATACTCAGCGGAGGCGGTGACAAGGCCTGCCGGTACGGTTGTCTCGGATTCGGGACCTGTTCGCGTGTTTGCCCGTTCGGTGCAATATCAATGACGGACGACCATCTGCCTTTTGTTGACATAACGAAGTGTACAGGGTGCAGGAAGTGTGAGGCCGCATGTCCGACAAAGGTTATTGAAGTGCTTCCCGCATCAAAAATGGTGCTCGTTACCTGCCACTCAAAGGACAAGGGGGGAGATACCAAGAAGCACTGTGATATCGGCTGCATCGGCTGCGGAATATGCGTGAAGGTTTGCTCGTTTGATGCACCATCTCTTCAGAATAACCTTTCACGGATCGATATCGACAAATGCAGGATATGCGGGCTTTGCGTCAGGAAGTGTCCCACAAAGGCGATTTCAGATTTCCTGCCTTTACGGTCCAAGGCATTTGTGCTTGACCACTGCATCGGCTGCCAGATCTGCACAAAGGTCTGTCCGGTTGATGCGCCTTCAGGCGAGCTCAAGAAGATGCATGTCATTGATAAGAACAAGTGCATCGGGTGCGGTATCTGCACGGCAAAGTGCCCTGTGCAGTCGATTGACGGCACATTCAATGC
>JBBIUL010000041.1:0-11973 GCA_037440265.1 Nitrospira sp.
GCTGAAGAGCCTGTGTTTCAGGAGCAGGAATCCCGGGAAGAGGTTGAGCTTGTCCCTGAACGCGGACCGGCTCCAGACCATATAGCAATCAAGGGCAACAAGACCGCTGATGAGGTTTTCACTGAGGCTGACATCTTTTACCGTTACGGCCTGCTCAGTGAAGCTCAGAGACTGCTTGAAGGACTAAAGCTCAAGGAGCCGCACAACATTGACCTGCACCTGAGATTAAAGTCCCTGTATACGGATATTCATGACCGGGAATCGGCTGTTACGGAACATCTCATTTTAAGTGAACTCTACAAACGCAGCGGGGATGCAGAAAACGCCGACAAAATACTGCAGGAGGCCTTTGACCGCTACCCGGAGGACCCGAGGATTGCAGAACGGATGACAAGGCCCGCGGCTGCAGCAACTTCTTCAGAGACAGAAACAGCTGAACCGATGGCAGCTCCGGCTCCCGACATAGATGAGTATGAAGAGGAGATTGCAGAAGCCGAGTTTTATGCGAGGCAGGGGCTGGTCCAGGATGCCCTCAAGATATTTGAAAAACTGCACCGGCTTTTCCCCGAAAATACCTTCATCACTGAAAAGATAACGAACCTTGGCCAGCCTGAAGAGACCATCGAAGAAGATATGGTGGAAACCATAGAATTGTCCGAAGACATTACCGAAGGCATTTCCGATGTGCCGGAAGAGCAGGTCGTACCGCAGTCAGAGGCAGCCGAGTTCGAGGATTTCTCTTTCACCGAAAAGGATTTTGACGAGGCTGCTGCCATCCCTGAACCTGCGCTTGACAACGATGTGCTCGAGATCTTCCAGGAATTTAAAAAGGGGCTTGAGAAGGAGCTGGAAGACGAGGATTCCGAAACACATTACAACCTCGGCATTGCATATAAGGAGATGGGGCTTATCGATGATGCAATCAAGGAGTTCCAGACCTCCAGAAACGACCCGAAACGTTTCATCCAGTCCTCTACGATGCTCGGGGTCTGCTACATAGAGAAGGGGCTCTACTCACTTGCGATTGACGCATTGCTGAACGCCATCAAGAACATCAGCAGCAAGGATGAGGCATACTGGGCAATCAGGTATGACCTTGCCGAGGCGTACGAAAAGAACAAAAACCTCAAGGAAGCGCTCGAATGTTATACCGATGTCTTCGGCTGGAACGCAAAATTCAGGGACGTTTCCGAGAAGGTAAACAGCGTCAGGGTGCAGCTTGCCAAGGGGGGTGAAAAAGAAAAACCAAAAGAAAGGAAAGATAGGGTATCATATCTGTAACTCAAATGGACTATCTTGAGTTCTATAAACTGAACGAGCACCCGTTCTCGAATGTTGTTGACGGCAGGTTCTACTATAACAGCCCGCAGCAGTCAGAGGCGCTTATCAAACTCAAGTATGCTGTTGATACCCGCAAAGGTCTTGCGGTCGTCATCGGGAACATCGGCGCAGGCAAAACCACGCTTGCACGGAAAATACTCGACGAATTCGATGAAGACAATTATGAAGCAGCGCTGCTCGTCATCATCCATGCCTCGGTAAGCTCTGAATGGCTCTTCAAGAAGTTTGCAATCCAGCTCGGCGTCAAGAACATCAGCGACAACAAAGTCGAGCTGCTCGGCGAGATCTACAAGAGGCTCATCGAGATAAACGAAGAGGGCAAGAAGGCGGTCGTTCTTATGGATGAAGTCCAGATGCTCAATTCAAAAGAGATCATGGAGGAGTTCAGGGGGCTGCTCAATATGGAGAACCCCGAAGGCAAAATGGTCAATTTCATCTTTTTCGGCCTGCCTGAACTCGAACAGGTCCTGTCACTCGATGAACCGCTCAAGCAGCGGGTCGCGGTACGGATCAGGCTTACCTCGTATTCTGAAGAAAACACCCAAGAGTACATCAGGCACCGGCTCATGATTGCCGGCTGCGCCGACGAGATCTTCACTGACGGGTCCATATCGCTTATCTATAAATATTCAAACGGCATCCCGCGTCTTATCAACACCATCTGCGACAATGCACTGCTGGAAGGCTACCTCTTTAAGAATTCCGTTATCGATGAGACAGTAATAAAGGCCGTAGCAGTAGACCTCGGACTCGAATCCTGACAGCGCAGTAATAGACAGGTTTTCCGGACGGCAACAGAAACCAACAGGGGCTTTTGATCATTGCCGAGGCTTGCTGAGAACCGCCTCAAGAAATTCTTCGACATTCCTTACCCCGATCAGTTCAAGTGACTGATGGTTCTTTACCTTCTCCGCATTCCCATAGGGGATTACTGCCTTCCTGAACCCGATCTTCGCCGCCTCCTTCAGCCTTGCTTCAGCGTGAGACACCGCGCGTATCTCTCCTGAAAGACCGGTTTCCCCGAAGACAAACGTTGACGGGGGGATGGGGACCTCTCTCGCTGAAGAGGCTACGGTCGCGATGATGCCGAGATCAACAGCCGGCTCCAGGATTTTCAGGCCTCCCACAACATTAATGAAGACATCCATTCCGCCGAGATGCATGCCGCTCCTCTTTTCGAGGACCGCCAGCAGGAGGTTGACCCTGTTGAAGTCAACGCCGATTGCGGTCCTCCTCGGCATGCCAAAGCTGGTCTGTGACACCAGCGCCTGCATCTCGACCATAAGAGGACGCGTGCCCTCGATGCTCGCAACTACCGTGGAGCCCGGAACATTCAGCGGCCGCTCAGAGAGAAACAGCTCCGAAGGGTTGTCCACTTCCCTGAGCCCTCCGTCAGACATTTCGAATATGCCTATCTCGTTCGTTGAACCGAAGCGGTTTTTTATGGTCCGCAGGATGCGGTAGGAATGGCCCTTGTCTCCTTCGAAGTAGAGCACCGTATCGACAATATGTTCAAGCACCCTGGGGCCGGCAATGGTCCCTTCTTTTGTGACATGGCCGATGATGAAGACCGGGATGTTTGAGCGTTTTGCAAAAAGCATGAGCTTTGCTGCACACTCCCTGACCTGTCCCACAGACCCCGGGGCAGAAAGGAACTCCTGCGTATAGACTGTCTGGATGGAGTCAACGACCATCACTTCAGGTGACAGTTTCACCGCAGCATCGAGGATGCCTTCAAGCGATGTCTCAGGAAGAAGGATGATGTTCTCTGAATTAATGGAGAGCCGGTCAGCCCTCATCTTGATCTGCTCAGGGGACTCCTCCCCTGACACATAGAGCATTTTGCCTGAGCCGGCAGAAAGACCGGAAATGGCCTGCAGGAGCAGCGTCGATTTCCCGATGCCGGGGTCTCCTCCCACAAGCACGACAGAGCCTGACACAACCCCGCCTCCCAGTACCCTGTCGAATTCACGTATCCTTGTAGAAATCCTCTGCTCCGCAGCCCCGGTTACTGAGCCGAGGGCTATCGGCTCTGTTTTCCCGAAGGAATGAGCTGACGACGGATGCCGCGACGGCGGAGCGGTTTTTTCCTCGACAAAGGAGTTCCAGCTTCCGCATTCAGGGCACTTGCCGAGCCACTTCGGGCTCGAACAGCCGCATGACTGGCATTGATAGAAGGTCTTTACTTTCGGCAATATCAGTTTCCTCTTACACTAAAAACTACTGAATCGACTGTTTTGTTTCCAATGTCTACCAGGGATATATTATACACTCCCGGTGTTGGTTTCCATGAAATTGTTTCAGAAACCTTTCCAATAATATTGTCATTCAGTTTCCAGAAAAGAATACCCGGATGTGGAAGTGCTTCAAAGAAGATCACCTGCTGTTCAACAGGAATATCAGGATCCAATGCAACAATCATATGTTCTACAGGGTAAATAATACGCGCCTGCAGAACAGCAGAAGGGCTATTGTCAATCTCTGCAGTAACAGGCTCTGTGCCTTTGATAAAAAACTCCTCCCTTTCCGGTTCGATCCCTTTACTGAAACGGATTTTTTTTGTTGTTATCCCACTGGGAATTGCGGGACCCTTTGACGGTTGATTCTTATGTAGGTAATTCATTATCTCGGACCATACAGGAGCTGCCCCTGTTATGCCCGAGACATTCCACATTGGCTCGCCCGAGAAATTACCAACCCATACTCCGACGGTATACTTCTCTGAATAACCGATGCACCAGTTGTCGCGCATGTCTTTGCTCGTGCCTGTTTTTACAGCGCTCCAGAATTTTGTCGAAAGCACATTTTCGAACCCGAATGTCCCGCTTCTTGCCTGCCTGTCTGACAGGATATCTGATACAAGGAAGGCTGCTTCCTCGGAGAATACACTCCGACTGTTCTTTTTCGAAGATTTATTCTTAAATCTTAATTCACTCCACATACCCTTGTTTGCCAGTGTCCTGTAAGCATTCACAAGTTTATAGAGACTGATATCAGCAGTGCCAAGTGCTATAGAAAGTCCATAATAATCATCTGTTTTCAGGTTATCAAAGCCTGCAAGTTTCAGCTTTTGTAAAAATAAGTTTGTGCCTGCAAGGGAAAGCGACCGCACGGCCGGTATATTAAGAGATGAAGCCAGGGCAGTGCGGGCTGTGATATCTCCCTTAAAATCCCTCGTATAATTTTCCGGCTTGTAAATGCCGGATTCTGTAGAAATTTCCAAAGGGCTGTCTTTAAGCACAGATGCAGGCGTGAGAACCTGTTTTTCAAAGGCTGTGGCATAGATAAAAGGTTTCAGAGTTGAGCCTGCCTGTCTTTTTGCCTGTATACCATCAACATATTTTGTGTCGGGCGACGTACCGCTGTTTGCGATATATGCAAAAATCTCTCCGGTCTTATTCTCGACAATTAAAACAGCCCCGTCATTCATATTCTGTGATTTTTCAGAGATGAGCTTGCGCCTTAATGATTCAAGAGCAAATATCTGCAGGTCTGCATCAATGGTTGTGTATATCTTATTTTTTTGTAACAGATCACCCTCTCCCTTTCCCTCCCCCCTCAAGGGGGAGGCGTAAGAGAGGTTCCCCTCCCTTGAAGGGAGGGAATTAAGGGGAGGGTGTTGAGATAGTAGTTTATATTCAATATGCTTCAGGATCCAATACCCTGCATGAGGAGCAATGTTGTTCTTGTACCTCACTGCGTATGGCTTTCCGAGGAATAATTCAACCATGGAATTTATTTCTTTGCATTCAGAGGAGAGTTCCATTTCTTGTCCCAGCAGGCAGGCCCTTTTTGAGACGATTTTCGATGATGCATTCGGAGATCGGATTAAAACCGCAAGCATAAGGGATTCAAGCTCATTAAGCCCTGAAGGATCTTTGTCGAAGAGCCCTCTTGATGCTGATGAGATTCCCTGAAGCTCCCCCCTGAAGAATATCAAATTTAAATAAGACTCGATGATTTCGTCTTTTGACCATTTCTTTTCTATTTCCTGAGCAGCCTTCATCTGATCCCACTTCTGGGACATTGTCCTTTTTGAGCCTTTAGGTTTCAGTTCTTTATCCAGTAAAGATGCAAGCTGCATAGTAATGGTGCTTGCTCCGCGGGGATTCTTGGAAAAGACGTTAGCAATAAGCGCTGAGCCTACAGCCTTCCAGTCAACGCCGTCATGCTCATAAAACCTCCTGTCTTCAGAAAAAATGACTGCCTTAATCAAGACCGGAGAGATATCCTTTATTTTTGCCCACTCAAGCCTTCTGCCATTTGGATCTATTCTCATCTCATGGATTACTTTACCGTGTCTGTCGAGAATAACGGCTTCTGATTCAAGATATGATCTTTTCACTTCATCAAATGAAGGAAGGCCATAGGCATTCAAAGATCCTATAGCCAGAAAAATTATGCAGAGAACAGCAATGACCTTATTCACTGTAAGGCTCTACCCTAATACTCCTATTCGGCATCTCTCCGAACATCTCAGGAGAATATAATGCCTCCGCCCTTGTCGGGGGGAGGAGAAAATCTCCGGAGTTATTCAGTCTTATTGTATATTCAACAATCCATTTTCCCTTAGGGACAAATTCATAATCAATGACCTTATTCACTGTAAGGCTCTACCTTAATACTCTTATTCGGCATCTCTCCGAACATCTCAGGAGAATATAATGCCTCTGCCCTTGTCGGGGGGAGGAGAAAATCTCCGGAGTTATTCAGTCTTATTGTATATTCAACAATCCATTTCCCCTTAGGCACAAATTCATAATAAGCCCTGAATGCCTCGAAAGAGCGTTCTTCAAAGACAGGCCAGACCCATCCCTCTCTTTTTTCTCCGGCTGTCAATATCTGCGAATCCCGTCCAAGCCCTGTGCCGAGTATGTTGGAACCGGAAGGGATGGGGTCATTCACCACAACCCATGTCATATCAGCCTGTGCCTCAAGCTCAAGCCTGACTCGTGCAATATCTCCTCTGGTCCATCTGCCTTCAGCTTTCTGCTCAACGGGCTTTATGGCTTTCTTTATTTTGTATCCGCTCGAAAAAGGCTCTTTAAGCGGAACAGCCGCGATGCTTTGAACTGTTGCCCATGGTTTTCCAGCGCCCTGATGCGAAATGCTCAGAGATTTCCGTTCTTTTGGCCAGTCAAAGAAAACACTTCCTCCTTCAGAAGTTTTATTCCATTCAACTGTCTTTGTCTTATCATTCAGGATCCCTGAAGTCTCTCCCGTGACCGGCATTGATTCAAACTTCTTCGAGAACTTCTCCATGGCAAGGACTCCCCATGCATTTGCAGTAGTGATATTCCAGTGTCCTTTATACTGGCGTCCGAGAGCGCCTCTCACAAGTCTCGGCATATCCTGATTCCATGAGTCCAAACTCAGGAATGTGAGAACGCTTTTTACTGCATTGACATCAGAAGATACCATCAGCCACCATAGATTATCCATTCCTTCAGTAGAAAAACCCATTGTTGTGCCTTGAAAGTTCATCCTTGACCTCAGAATCTGTTCTGCCTCATTTTTCTTCTTATTGCTGTCCGGAATTGCATTAAGCCTCATAAGCAGGTTCATCCAGTCTAGTACAGCTGAAGTAGGCCAAAGATTCGGCTCTATTGCAATGGAATCAAGGAGACGGGGTTCAGCCTTATTATAACGGGATAGTGACTCTACAGCGGCAATTTTTCGTATCGAAAGGTCTGCTGTCGGGAGTGAAGAATAACGCATTATCCTTCCTTCAATGAAGCCTCTCAACCCATTTTCCATTTTTTCGCGGATATGGTCGGGGATTGCATATCCTGCTTCATGTGATATCGAAAGGATATAGGATGTAAGAGTATCATCGCCTCTTATACAGGATGGAAAATATTTCACAAGCCCGTCTGAATCAAGATGCGAAGGAAGCTCTTCAGTGACTTTTTTCCACAGAACCTCATCTCTCAAGGCAACAGCCTTTGATACTTTTTGCTCCATGCATGTATAAGGATAACGATTCATATACCACGTCACGCCCCCAAGGCCGTTGGACAGTTTTGACCTGAAAGATACATTAATTCCCCCCTTTCCCTGAACAGCATCTTTAGGCCTCTCAATATCTATCCCCAGTTTGTCTTCAACCTGAGTTAATGTTGCCTGAAGAATCCCTGAAGGAACAGCCTCAACAATCTTCTGCTTTATCTTTATGATGTCCTGAGCATTGCCGTTCTTCTCAGCTACACTCACTTCATAGTTTATCCTGTCAGCCCCATAAGGCGCCTTGATCATCCAGCCCGCCTCTTTTGCCTCTCCTGCTGAAAGTGTCTCGAAAATATCCTCCAGAACAGGGTCATGCAGTCCTGTTGTCTTTGCAGACAGGGTGATATCCATCTTTCTGTTTGATGCGTTTCTGATTGTAAAGCCTGCCTTGAATAAATCTCCTTCTCTCACAAGATGAGGAACTCCTGAAAGCACCATAATATCCTGTGTGGTCCTTATCTCAGTCTGGCCTGTACCGAACATGCCTGTTCCTCCTGAAGCAACAGCTACAATCCTGAAACCGGTCAGCGAATCATTTAGCGGAACTTCAATCTTTGCCTCTCCTTTATCATTCAAAGGAATACGGGCTTTCCAGAAGAGCAGGGCATTGAAAAGCTCTCTCGTTGCACTGCTTCCTCCCCCGCCTCCCTGCGGAAGGGCTTTAAGGCCGAAATGTCTTTTGCCCACAACCTGCATCTGTGCAGTCGAAGTCCGGATCTCGTAGGACCTTCTTCCCATCATTGCCTCGAGCAGTTTCCAGCTGTTATTAGGCATAAGTTCAAGCAGGCCTTCGTCAACAGCAGCAACAGCAACTTCACTCCCCCTTGGAGGCAGTGCGCCGTCAGCTTTCCTGACTTTAATATGCACCTTGGCTTTTTCACGGATTTTATAAGTTGTCTTCTCAGCAGATACATTGACTTTGAGTTCATGGGCCTTCCATCCGACATTTATTTCAGCAATGCCGAGTTTAAAAGCCGGCTTGCCGAGGTCTACCATTGCAGTAGGCTGAACACCCGACACCCTCCCTCGTACGAGAAGCGCAGATATAAAGACATTAGGCGCATAATTCTTTTTTACAGGAATTTCTATGACCGGCTCTTTGCCTGAAAGCTTTTTTATGAATGTCTCGATAACTCCTTCACGTTCGATACTGACCAGAGCTGTAGCATTTCTGAAAGGCATTCTGACCTGAAACTTTGCTGTCTCTCCTGGTTCGTATTTCTTTTTTTCAGGCAGAAGATCTATCCTGTCGTTGTCGGATACATCAAACCACCATTCATCCTTACCTGCAATCCATACATCTCTGTTTGCAACGGATTTATTGCCTGAACCATCCGCTGTGCTTGCCTGAACAATAACATTGCCGGATGCAGGTGACTTCCCCTCGCAGATCAAAAGCCCCTTGGCGTCTGTCTTCCCCTCGCATAACGGCCCGATGCGTTTTATTTCAGTAACATGCTCATAGGAATAAAAACCTCCAACAAGCCTTTTTCTGTGCGAGAAATACCTTCTCCTGAATAACTCGGCTTTTACTTCTGCATCTTTAACAGGCTTTCCTGACAGGTCGAGGACAACGGTATGGAATTTGAAAGATTCCCTGGATGATGCCCATGAGTCAGGTTTTATTCCGATAATAACCTTAGACGGCCACAAGGGTATCCTTTGTGATACAGTCTGTCTCTCTCCGCTCGGGTCATTGAATTCAAGCTCTGAGAGTATTTCTACAGGAGTTACGGCCTCAGGGATGCCTGATATTTTTGCTCTTAGTCCTCCGGAAATATCAAGCTCGAGATCACTCGTAATCAGCTTCGGTTTTCTGTTTTCTCCCCTTAGCTGGTCTTCTTCATAGCTTGACCTTCTGATAATCTCTTCTTTCACACTTCCATTCGCAAAAGTAAAATCTTCGTAATTATCGAAAGATACATATTTGGGCTGAATCATACTTCTGAGCATAACAGGCAGATTCCCTGCTCCTCCTCCCGACAGGTAAGAGACCATAAGATCTACTTCTGTCTCTGTTGCCTTGACAAGAGGCTCTTTGGGCGGCTGAATTATTGCCTTCATCAGAGGAATCCTGAATTCCTCTACCCTGAAAGTGCCTGAATACATGCAGTCCCTGCAATAATATTCCTCGTCGCCTGCCCCATATCCACCAACAGCGGTTCTCTGTTTCGGCTTATCTTTTTTCTTCATGAATGAAACTGAATAATGTCCGAGCTTTGCCTCTTTCGGTATCTCCCAAGTGGTTTCGGCAATGCCTTTATTGTCCCATTTAAGAGAGAACTCGTATCTCTGCTCGCTTCCCTGATGCCTGATAAGGATTGTATTGGGATAGTCAGCCTCTTTAATCATTAAAAATCCTGGCATCGAATGTTTTCTGACTATATGCTTCATATGAATAGTCTCGCCTGCCCTCAGAAGAGTTCTGTCAAAGATGGTATGAGCAATAATTGGTTTGTGATTCGAATCATAAGGCAGGTTGAACCTCCACGGGTCTATTCCATCATCCCAGCTCGAATGAACAAAGGTCAGATCATCTGATGTCTTTGCAAAGACAAATAACCCCCTGTTTATTGAATTAAGTGAAGAAGATGCCTCGCTGTAATTGACATTTGCACCGCAGTAAGGAAGCTCTCTTTCTGAGGGCAGAGTTGTTTTTATCAGAGCAACTCCATTTGAATCCGTTTCCCCTTTCCAAACAAGCTTTCCTTTGCAGTCCCGGATGCTGACATAAGCATCTTTTACAGGCTCAGCCTTATCAAGACTTGTTACCCATACGAGAGAGGATTCCCTTCCCCATTTAAAATGTGCCGACAGATTTGTTACAAGCGCTCCTGCAGGGACATACATGGGATCTTTCTTCCCCAAGAGCGATTCGCCGAGGATTCTGCTTTCCATCTCGACAATATAAAAACCCGATTCTTTAAGCGGAATACCCACGACCTCGAACGGCTTTGAACCTTCGGGCCTGGGAACTTTGAATTCTTCCGGTTGATGCTCATCCCTGAGGATAGAATGCTCCCGTTGAGCTGAAGCCAGTTGTTTAAGCATTTCGATGATCTTCTCTTCTTTGTCCATCTTCAGTTTGTGAAGCCTGCCTTTCAGCCCTTCTACAAACTCATTTCCCTTTTTTCTCATTGAATCAGGCAGTATTGAGTTCACTGCCTCGCCTGCTTTCACGGCATTTTCGAGAAGCATCTCCTTTGTTTGATCCATGCTGTCTTTATTCTCCTCTGCCTTCAGCTTCCTTGTTTTCAGTTCAGGTTCGATATTTCTGAGAGTCACAGGAAGGGCAGCGTCACCTTTTAATTCAATAATTCCGAAGCGAGCAGCAAATTTTGCAAGTGGCGGAAATGCATCAGTTCTTACTGTGAGCGGGAATTTATCCTTGTTTGATAATTTTCTCCCTGCATCATCAATTATTTCTCCGGGCAGTTCAATGACAAATGAGCTTTTTTCAGGGAAAGGCCCTTTGAATGAAATGCCATAGACAAAATTTTCATCATCGGGTATTTCATATCCGCCTTCTCCCTCACTTTCATTGTATTCATCATAATCATAGCGACTGAATTTTTCCGGCTTATATCTCTTGCTCTTTCCTTTCAGTACAATTTCTTGGGCGGTCTCCCATGAGACAGGAGATGAAAATTTCAGATACATCGGCAAAATCGGGATACAGTCAGACGTTTTATTTTCCCTGCTGCAGCTGAAATGAAAAGTAAAAGGGGACCTGCTCTTGAAAGAAAGTTTCTGGTCTTCGGTGGTCTGCACACCGCTTATTGCTGCGATTCCCTTCCCCCATACAAGGTCTACTCGCGTATTATTTGGGAACTGCTGCCTGCATTGAACAACAAGATGGGGCGTATCCCTGAAACGGTCGTGGTAACGCAGATTGAGAAGCCTGTCCCTTTCTTCACCCTTTAATATTCTAATCCCGACCTTTTCGTTTATCCCTGCTATTGCACAGAAGACATTGGATAAAACAGATTCTTCAACTGGCTCTGCATCCAGGGTAAGAACAAAAATCTGGTCTTCAGCAATAGTTTTCGAACCTTCATGAGGATCTGCATTCTTTATTGCAGGCCCTCCGGTCGAAAATGCAAACTTCCGGTTTCCTGTCACCGGCTTGCCTGACAGAGATTTCAAATCAGGTTTCAGCGTAAACTCGCATACCACACCTGCTGGGAGATCATTATCAAAATCATATATCCAGTTTTTTCCGTCAGCCCATCTTTGATGTCCTGCAGAAGGGCATTTTATCTCAAACGGCTCAACAAGACGCGGGTCTCCAAATGGAACCATCTGCTCGGAGAATCTCACAGATACCTGTCTTACTCCTTTAACAGCGCCTTCAGGAGAAAACATCTCGACCTTTACATCTTCCTGAGCTCCGGCATTAATACAGTGAAAGAATAGAAACAAGAAACCTGCAAGGATTAGAAAAGAAGTTTTTTTAATCATCTTCCCTCCGGGATAAATATAACTGTCTATATATGAAGAATCATCATTCCTTTTCCGATGTAGAATGATGTTTTGAGCGCTTTATTAATGAAATGCTTCGCGTGCCTTGCAGCATCAAGCACATTTTCCCCTTTTGCAAGGAAAGCGGCGACGGCTGAGGAAAAG
>JBBIUL010000042.1:0-11847 GCA_037440265.1 Nitrospira sp.
TCAATAAGTCAACTAATTCATCAATGTCCCTTAAAGCTTCTTAACCACCCGCACGAGTGATCTGTTAGCTTAAGATACGTTTAAGATGCCTTTTCAAGACGCTCAGCCACCCAGACCTTAATGATAGATTGGCGAGGCACGCCTAAACGTCGCGCTTCTTTGTCCAATAAGTGGATCATCCAAAGCGGAAAATCGACATTTACCCTCTTCTGTTCCTGCTCGGGTCTTCTTGCTCTTGCTATATCAAGATATTTGGAAATGTCTTCTCCCTCATCAAATTTCTTATCGATTTCTTTAGCCTTCATAGATTTCAACCTCCTCTTTCCTGGATCGCCTAACGGAAATGATGCGAACCTTTTCGCTTCTAATAGTAATAATTGCCGACCAGTGTTTTCCCGAAATCCTGCCGATTACCAACAATCTTGACTCGTCAACAGTTGTTACGGGGATCTCAATGAAGTCTGGATCATCCCATAATGCTTGAACTTCAATGAAATCGATCCCGTGTTTCTTTTTGTTGCTGAGACTCTTTGCGTGATCAAACTCAAATTCCATGATATATTTATTATACCTTAATTATACCTATTGTCAATTTAACATTGGATGCCAGCGCGCCGGATGACCTGCCGGAGGACAGGTCGATTCGGTTGTTGGCGAAATTACTTTCATTGTTCATGAACTGACGAGGTCTGCTCCCCATGTTTCAGGACGTGCTACCGCCGAAGAACTGCAACTCCCCCGGAAGCGGCAGTATAAAATGGGTTGATTCCCCTCTTTGTCTCTCTTTCAGACGCATGCCTGACGACAGAATCAGAGAATATGAAATAATGAAGATTTTTGCTGATCCCTGAGATAATTCTAAATAAACATCAGGAGAGTGTAAAGAAAAAAATCAGGACTTGTCAGGATTTGTCCGACGCAGAATCTCTTCTTCAGGAACTGCACCTTTTCTCATGATGGTTATTTTTTTGTCCCTAACCGCAACGATTGTGGACGGCATTCCGCCGGGGGTCTTACCACCGTCTATCAGAAGGTCCAGCCTGCCGTCAAAGTATTTCACAACGTCATTAGGACTATCAGCAGGAGGCATGCCTGAGATATTTGCGCTTGTTGAGGTGACCGGGAACTGAAGCGACTGTATCATGTCGAGCGCAAATGACTGTCCGGGTATTCTTACGGCAACACTGCCGGTGTCGGCAGATACAAACTCGGAGAGTTCCTTCCTTGCAGAAAAGAGAATGGTCAAGGGCCCGGGCCAGAACCTTTTGATCAATTCTTCCTCAATGCTGCTGACGGATGAGGCGATAAGGTCAAGCACTCCCCTGCTGCCAATAATGAGAGGCATTGCCTTCTCCTTAGGACGCTGCTTGAGGTCATAGAGCCGCTTCAGCGCGCCGACATCATCGTATCTGACCCCAAGCCCGTAGAAGGTTTCAGTAGGGAATGCTACAATCCCGCCCTGCCCGATTGCCTTCCCTGCCTCTGATACAGCCTTTTCTGTCCCTACCTCAGCGATTCTTATGATTTTCATCCTGAGAGTTTAACATAAATGTTTCGTTCTACCCAGCGCAATGCAAAGCGATTTTAAAATGATACATTGCAAGAATTATCTATGCAGAAAAAAAGCGTCAGGAGCAAAAGCAGGTGCTGTCAACTGCCTGATACAGCTTCATTTTTCACTGCCATTTGCACAAGCTCCTGGAGCACTGCATAAACCTCTTCGAATATTTCTTTCCCGTGAAGCCCTTTTGATACGATCTCAAAGCCCTCGGGCAGAAACCTGATCTTTTCTTCCCGACCATCCCTGAGGCGGAAGATATCTTTCGGCTCGACCGTCGTATCCGGAGAGAAGATGAACTTCACCCTCCCCTCCGCTTCTTTAATCTGAGAAATGAGGAGCTCCCGTGCCAGCATTTTCAGCCTCATAACATTCAGAAGGCTGATTACTGAATCCGGCACCGTGCCGAACCGGTCTTTCAGTTCTGACTGAAGTTCTTCGGCCTCTTTTTCCCTCCTCAGTGAGGCTATGCGCCGGTAGAAACTCAGCCGCAGGGTAATATCACCGATATACTCTTCGGGTATAAGGGCAGATACCCTAAGGTCTATTGAAGGGTCGATCTCCTCTTTGATCTCTGTGCCCTTCAGTTCTGCAACCGCCTTCTCGAGCATCTCAATGTAGAGATCGAACCCTATTTCGTGTATATGCCCGGACTGTTCAGCGCCAAAAATGTTCCCTGCACCCCGTATCTCAAGGTCTTTGAGTGCAAGCCTGAAGCCTGCACCAAGGTAGCTCATCTCCTGCACCGCCTGAAGCCGCTTCTTCGCCTCCTCTGTCATCGATGACTCAACAGGGGCAATGAAAAAGGCATAGGCCTTCAGGGTGCTCCTGCCGACCCTTCCCCTGAGCTGATAAAGGTCTGCAAGCCCCATCTTCTCAGCCCGGTTCACGATAATGGTATTTGCACGGGGGATGTCGAGTCCTGAACCGATGATGGCCGTCGAGACAAGCACATCCGTGCTGCCCTCAAAAAAACGGTGCATGACCGATTCAAGCTCCTTTTCCGGCATCTGGCCGTGTGCAACGCCGATTCTCGCGGACGGAGCCAGTTTTTTTATGTAGTCGGCTGTTTTGTAGATATCATGTATCCTGTTATGGACAAAGTATGTCTGCCCGTTCCGCCGGAGTTCTGCCTCTATTGAGTCCCTGATAATCTTCTCGCTGAAAGTCGTGACAGCGGTCTTTACCGACAGCCGTTCTTCAGGAGGCGTTTCGATCACGCTAATGTCCCTGATGCCTGAAATAGCCATGTGGAGCGTCCTCGGTATCGGGGTTGCTGAAAGGTTGAGCACATCGATATTCTTTGCCAGTGCCTTTATCTTCTCCTTCTGACCGACCCCGAAGCGGTGCTCCTCGTCGACAATAAGCAGGCCGAGCCTGTTGAATACCATCTTCTTTGAAAGAAGGGTATGCGTTCCTATTACAATGTCGACCGCACCCTGTGCTATGCCCTTGAGTGTTTCACTGATCTGTTTCTTTGACTTGAACCTGCTCAGGAAGTCCACGCTGACAGGGAACCCTGAAAACCGTTCACTGAAGGTCCTGAAGTGCTGTTCGGCGAGTATTGTTGTCGGCACAAGCACCGCCACCTGCCTGCTGTCATAGACCGCCTTGAATGCTGCCCGCATGGCAACTTCTGTCTTGCCGTATCCCACATCTCCGCAGAGGAGCCGGTCCATGGGCTTCTCTGATTCCATGTCCCTCTTTATCTCATCAATGCTCCTGAGCTGGTCAGGGGTCTCTTCATAGGCAAAAAAACTGTCGAATTCCCTGTGGAGCTCGGTGTCAGTGCTGAAAACAAAGCCCCGCGCTTCCTTCCTTCCGGCATAGAGCGACAAAAGGTTTATTGCCATCTCACGGACCTTCTTTCGCACCCGCTCCTTTTTCCTCTGCCACGTCTTGCCGCCAAGGCGGTCGATGCCGGGGACAACCCCTTCTTCAGAGTGATATTTAGAGATGCTGTTTATGTTGTGCACCGGGATATAGAGACGGCCGCCCTCATATTCAATGAGCATGAGTTCGACCTCGCTTTCGCCGAACTCCCGCCTGACCGTGCCTGCAAATCTCCCAATCCCGTGCTCCCGGTGAACAACAAAATCCCCTGCCCTGATATCATCCAGTGAAGACAGGAGCCCGGATATCCTTGACTTGACCATGGATTTGTGGGAGAGCCGCTCACCGAAGATCTCCTGTTCAGCCAGTACGATAAGCCCCTCTGCACAGAACCCTGATGAGAGGTTGCCGACAGTTATGGAGATATTCCCCCTGAAACCTTCGAGGCCGCTGACATCAACAGCAGGCGCTATCAGATCATGCTCCCGCATAATGTCCCTGAGCCGCTCTGTCTGGCCTGCTGATGAAGCCACAATTACCACCCTGTTGTTCTTTGACAATCTTCCGAGGGCTCCTGGAAGTTCCTCGAGGGTTTTTCGTTCGTCAGGGAGGATCCCCAGCCCTTTGAGCGAAAGCATGCCGGCATCAATGTTTTTAATGGGGGCTGTATCATGACTGATCAGATTCTCATCAGAAGGACTTTCCATATCAAATGAGTACCTTGAAAGGAACGCAGCACCATGAGGGAGAAGACGCATGTCGTCTTCAGGATAGAGGCAGAAAAATCTCTTCTCCGGCATCGTCTCTGCGAGAAGACCGGGTTCCTCAGGGTCCTCTGCCGGCAGAATCACACAATCAGTGAGGTCCCCTGAAGACATCTGCGTTTCGACATTGAAGCGCCTTAGTTCCTCGATCTCATCACCGAAGAATTCCACCCTCACCGGGTCTTCGGATGTAGAAGGAAAGACATCAAATATCCACTCGCGGCGGCTGTATTCACCTTTTTCAACCACCATCTCCGCCCTTTTGTAGCCAACAGCTGTAAGCATATCCTCGAGTGCATCGCGGTGTATGGAAAGCCCCTTTTTCAGGAAGATACGGTGGTCTTCAATCCCCTCGCTCTGCCAGATCCTTGATTCGAGACTTTGGGAAGATGCAACCACCGACTGATTCGCCTTAAGAGACCATATGATCTCTGCCCTCCTGCCGGCGCTTTCCGCGCCGTTGGGATCAGGCAGAAAAACGACTTCTTCACCGGAAAGGATTGCGCGGTAGAAATTGATGTCGCGCTGAAGTGTCTTTGCCCTGGCTTCGTCTTTCTCTATAGCAATAAACGGAAAACTCTGAAGGGCAAGGAACAATGCCGGAGAAGAACCCTTGAGGTTATAGATTCTGGCATCGACAGACTGCGGCTGCGGCAGTATCTTTTTGAATAAGGCAGTGAGGTTCACACGCTACGGTCTTGAGGTCTTGATTATCTTCTCTATGATCTTTGTTGTCGAATGCCCCTTTATGTACGGCAGGCTGCAGGTTACAGGGACAATATCAGAACCCACGATATCCTTCACCTTCCAGTCTCCGCCTTTCACGAGGACATCCGGTTTGATCGACTTGATAAGATTGTATGGGGTTTTTTCGCTGAAGACCGTGATGTAATCCACCATGCTCAGGGCTGCAAGCACTTCAGCCCTGTTCTTCTCGGAATTAATCGGTCTGCCCGGCTTGATGGCTGAAACAGACCGGTCCGAATTAAGGCCGATAATCAGGACATCGCCAAGACTTTTGGCCTTCCTGAGATACCGCACATGTCCTGAATGCAGGATATCAAAGCAACCGTTCGTAAAGACGATCTTTCTGCCTTCTCTCCTCAGTTTTTCGCAGATGGTTTTGATATGCTTTCTGTCCTGCATCTTTTTCATAAGAGGTTCATCTCCTGCAGCTTTGCCTGTGCCTTCTCAAGGATCGACCGGTCTCCCCTGTAGGTTATCACCTCAAGCGCCTTCTCGATCGGCAGCCATATTGCATCACTGACTTCAGCATCGTGGTCCGAGGTGCTTCCGCTTACATACTGCATCAGAAAAAAATGGACCGTCTTCCTGCATTTCGTGTTCTCACCTTTTATGTAATACCAGTACGAAATAGCACCGAGCTTGTCTACCACGTTCCCCAGCAATCCTGTCTCTTCCCGCACTTCTCTGACGGCTGTCATCTCCGGGGTTTCGCCCAGGTCTATAACCCCTTTTGGCAGGCACCAGGCGCTGCCGTCCCGTACTGAAACAAGGGCAACTTCAACCGGATTGCCGTCCGTTTTTCTGAAGATGACTCCTCCTGAGGATACCTTCTTCTTTAATGAGGCGGGTTTCAATGCAGAGTTCCGGGCTGCTGCTCAGCAGAAACCCCTGAGACCGCATCCATGATATCCTGTCTGAGCCTCCGGGGTTTCATGTCCTCCCCGACGCACCCCATTTTTACCGTGGCCTCGACAAGCTGCTCACCTGTCTCTTCCCTGAACACCCTGTGCCTGAAGACGATTGATGCAGGGCCGGTGCGGTCAACCGTCGTCTCAACTGAAAGAACATCGCCGTATCTTCCGGGGGCAATATATTTCAGACCGGCCTCGGCCACTACAAAATAAATTCCTTCGGTCATCAGGTTTTTCAGGTTCACGCCCCTCGACTCAAGGAATTCGGTCCTTGCCCGCTCGAAATATTTGAGGTAATTCGCATAGTAGACAACCCCGCCGCAGTCGGTATCCTCATAATATACCTTGACTCGCAGGAGATGCCCTGTCATGGGATCATCTTGCCGGTTATGAGCCTCATCACATCATTATACAGGGCAAAAACCATTAAGGTAAGGATTATTGCAAGCCCTATCTTCTGTGCGTTCATTACGAAGCGCTCGCTGAGCGGCTTCCGCCGGACCGCCTCTATGCCAAGGAACATCAGATGTCCGCCGTCCAGGATGGGAATCGGCAGGAGGTTCAATATGCCGAGGTTTATGCTGATGATCGCCATAAAGGTGAAGAAATTCAGTGCTCCCATGGATGCCTGCTGTCCTGCCATCTGGACGATCAGGATCGGACCGCCGATCGTCTCAGCAGGGATGATCCGCTGGAACAGCTTCACAATGGAAACAAGGGTCAGCTTTGATATGTCCCAGGTTTTCCAGATGCCCTCAGGCAGCGCTTTTGCAACACCATATTTTTTGATGATTGTGTTCCCTTCGGGTTTTATCCCTATAAGCCCGATTTCCTTGTCATCGCCCTCCGGCGTCTTGATGGCCTTCTTCTCAGGAGCTATGTTCAGGTCAATAAATTCGCCGTTCCGCTCGATCCTGAATGCCAGCTCTCTGCCGGGATTGCCGTGGATTATCCCGGTCATATCCTGCCAGGTCTTCAGGACTGTCTCTTCTATCTGCACTATCCTGTCACCCCTGCGAAGTCCGGCTGCTTCAGAAGGCGTGCCCTTCATGACCTCACCCACTGTCGGAGGGACAAGCGGCGATATCCCGATGTCCCAGACGTCCCTGTCCTCCCCGAAGATATTCTTGGAGACAGTCTTTTCAGGGGTTATTTCAAAATCAATAAGTTCCTCTCCCCTTTTAATCTTATAGACAAGCATTCTGCCTTCATTGCCGGTCAACGAATCTTCTATATCGTCCCATCCGTAGACTGTCTGCCGGTTGATTTCCACAACCTGGTCTCCGGTCATGAGCCCTGCCCGCTCAGCAGGCGAATTCTCTTCGATCCGGCCGATGTCCGGCCTCGGGACCGGCACCCCGTTCAGAAAGATTAAAAAGAATATCACCCCTGCAAAGCAGATGTTGAAAAGCGGCCCGGAAAAGACAATAGCCACCCTCTTCCAGACGGGCTGGTAATTATAGGCCCTGTGTTTTTCTGTCTCAGGAAGTTCCTCTCCGGGCTCCTCCCCGAGCATCTTCACGTAACCGCCGAGCGGCACTGATGAAATGCGGTATTCTGTTTCGCCCACGGTCTTGCCGATGATCTTCGGCCCGAAGCCGAGGGAAAACTTAAGGACCTTTACCCCGAGCAGTTTTGCGAGCAGAAAATGGCCCAGTTCATGTACAAAGATTAAAATTCCGAGCAGGATTGCAGCGTATACAATAATCATGAATATAACTCCTTGATATGTTTTTCAGCGTGTTGCCTCGCCCATATGTCTGCTTCCAGCACATCATCGAGCGACGGATTTGTTTTTACCGGATGACTGTCAACAGTCTTCCTGATCACAAGAGGGATATGGTTGAATTTTATCTTCCGGTCCAGGAAGGCATCAACCGCAAGTTCATTGGCAGCATTCAGGACAGCCGGCATGGTGCCGCCGGTCCTGATTGCTTGGTACGCATATGAGAGACACGGGAATTTCGCATGATCGGGCTGCATGAATGTCAGGGTCTCGATCCTGTCCAAAGAAAGCCCGGGAATCGGGTCTTCGAGCCGTTCCGGGTATGAAAGGGCATATGAAATCGGGCCCCGCATGTCCGGCACCGACATCTGTGCGATGCAGCTCCTGTCCCTGAACTCCACCATTGAATGGACAATGCTCTGCGGATGGATGATCACGTCGATCTTCTCAGGCGGCAGACCGAACAGCCAGCAGGCCTCGATCACCTCGAGCCCCTTGTTCATAAGGGTTGCAGAGTCTATGGTGATCTTTTTCCCCATGCTCCAGTTCGGGTGCCTGAGCGCCTCATCAGCGGTTATATCTTCAAGCTCTTCACTGCTCCTGCCCACAAACGGCCCTCCTGAAGCAGTGAGAATAATCCTCTTTACGTCCTCTCTCCTGTGCCCTTCAAGACACTGGAAGACAGCGCTGTGCTCGCTGTCCACAGGGATGATCGTTGCTCCGTTTTTTTCAGCTTCATCCATGACAATTCTGCCTGCCATGACCAGTGCTTCCTTGTTCGCAAGCCCGACGGTCTTTCCTGTCTTTACAGCTGACAGGGTAGGGACAAGCCCGGCAGACCCCACAATCGCCGAAATCACCAGGTCAGCGCTTTCATGGGAAGCAACGCGGGTCAGCCCTTCGGTCCCGGCGAGTATCTCCAGCCCGTTTATCCTCCTGCTCAGGGAATCGGCAGAAGAGGTATCGGCAACCGCAACGATCTCGGGGTTGAATGTCCTTATCTGTTTCTCAAGGAGATCAAGGTTCCTGCCGGCAGCAAGCGCAACGACCCGGAACCGTTCCTTCTGCTGAGATACAACATCAAGGGTATTCTGCCCTATCGACCCAGTAGAGCCAAGAATTGCAAGTCTTTTCATATTTTTTAATTATACAAAATATACCCCTGTTTTATCCTCAGTATCACCGTTGTCAGGATCTGGCAGGATGAAAAAATGCCGGATGAAGAAGAGGCAGAACAGCGACAAAATTAATCCATATTATTTTTGCAATCCTAAACGCAGGCAAGGCACTTGAAAGTTTTCTATCTATGGATACTATTACTTTAAATCAGGCCGAGAGCAAGACAGAGGAAATAAAATGCAGGGCCTGCAAAGGTAACCCCGTCCATTTTGTCGAGGACGCCGCCGTGTCCTGGCACGATAGAGCCCGAATCCTTTATCCCGGCATCCCGCTTGAACATTGATTCGACAAGGTCTCCGACGACCGTCGCAATGCCGATCACAGCGCCGGTAATAATCATATGCCCGAATGAAAGTTCCTGATGGATAACCGCTTTTATGAGGGCAGCTCCGAGAATTCCCCCGACAACAGAACCGGCTGCTCCTTCAACGGTCTTGTTGGGGCTTATTTCCGGATACAGCTTTCTCCTGCCGAGATGCGTGCCGACATAAAAGGCCATGCTGTCTGCAGCCCATACTGATGCATAGAGGAGCACGATCCACTGTGGTCCGGCCTTGACAAGGTCAAGCTGAAACACCAGCAGCCCGGGGATGTACAGCAGGCCGAAGGCAGCAGCAGAAACATCAGCAACCGCAGCACCGGGGTTCCGCTGTATCACAAGCCTGAGTCCTGCCAGTACAAGCACTGACAAAACAAGAACATGGACAAAAAACCCTTTTGCCATAAAGAACACGAACATGATGGCAGCGCCGCACGCGATTGCAGCATATTTCAGAGCAGCGTTTATTCTGGACATGGCATAGAATTCTGCCATCCCCAGCGTCGAAAAAAAGGTCAGCAGGAAGAGGAAGTATTCAGGGGGGAGGTACATGACATACAGGAACAGCAGCGGGACGAGGATGAGCGCAATGACAAGACGTTTAAGATGCATTTGGCCGCGCGGCAAGACTCCCGAATCGCCTTTCCCTTCCCTGGTAATCATGGACTGCCATCATGAATTCTTCCTTGTCAAAGTCAGGCCAGAGGGTGTCGGCAAAATAAAGCTCGGCATACGCGCTCTGCCACAACATAAAGTTGCTCAGCCGTCTCTCACCGCTGGTGCGGATAATGAGATCAGGAGGGGGCAAGCCGGCAGTGTCAAGACATGAGTCAAAGAGCTCTTCGGTGATTGCTTCAGGGGCTACCCCAGACCGCACCAGGCTTTGCATGGTCCTCACCATCTCGTTCCTGCCGCTGTAACTGAGCGCAGCAACAAGGGTCATCCCCTTGTTCCCGGCAGTTTTTGCCTTTGTCTCCTCTATCAGTACCTGTATATTTTCCGGGAGCCGCTCTATTTCGCCGATTGTCCTGAACACAATGCCCTTTTTCATGAGTCCCGAAAGTTCGTTCCTGAGATATAATTCCAGTATCTTCATGAGCGTCGAGATTTCAGAGGCCGGGCGTTTCCAGTTTTCTGTTGAAAAGGCGTACAGGGTGAGACATTTCACACCCAGTTCAATGGCAACCTCGGCTACCTCTTTAGCCCGCTCAGCCCCTCTCCTGTGGCCCTCTATCCTCGGGAGCCCCCTGAGTTCCGCCCATCTGCCGTTGCCGTCCATGATTATCCCGATATGCGCCGGGACCCTTCCGGATATCTCCACCCTGCCTACCTCCCTTTTATCGAATAGATATAGAGTACGGTCCCCAGCGGGTTCTCGCCCTTGAGGATATTGCCGAACTTGATCCCGAAAAACGGACTGGTCAGGACGATCATCTTGTCACCGGCGAGTGCATAATCAAGCACAGACCCTTTCACGTCGTTTATCAGCACGCTCTCTTCCATTGAAAAACCGTTCCACCAGTAGTTCCTGATGCGGGAACTCTTATACCCGACTCCCTTGGCAAGGTCAAGGAACGGAACCCTTTCGACGACCAGGACTTCCTTGTATCTCGTAACAAGCCTGTCTTTCACAGACCATTCTCCTTTTTCTACCATCACGGTCGGCGACTGCTTTTTGAACTTGGTCAGGAAACCGCCGGTCTCCGTGCTGCTCCGCCACGTCCTTGTTCCCTTCTCATCATACAGGTTCAGGACCCCTTTGTCGTCATAGGAAAAAACAATATTCCTGTCTCCCGGGGTTTCTATAAACGTAAAATCGTACAGGTTGATCCCCCTTGGAATTTTTGCCCTGCTTCCCATCCTGTAGTTACCGTTCCACTCAACTTCAACAACGTCCCCGGCATAACCGTCTGAACGCGAATATACCTGTGCGTACAGACCAGTCCCGATTTTATTGAGAAAATATTTCCCTTCCCAGAGCTTCTTGAATGTCATTCCTTCTAGTTCATAGATATATGAAACCACTTCATCATTTCTCATGGCAGTTATCAAAAGTTCGTCACGCCCGTTCCTGTTCAGGTCAATTGCGTCCATCCACAGATGGTCGTCCTGGGCGGTTCCCGGGACCTCCCAGAGGAACTGGAGATCAACGGCCGGGACATACACGCGGGCATCCTTGCCGGTGCTGAGCGCCAGCTCCTGCTTGCCGTCACCGTCGAAATCACCGGTTGCCAGGAACCTTGCACCGAACGGCAGATCGTACATTAAAATCGCCTCGCCGGTACGTGCGGTAAAGAATTCACCGCCGAACTTCAGCTCTTTCACATAAGCCACATCTACTTTTATTTCCGCATCCAGGAACTTTGAACCGTCCGAGGTCCAGAACAGCTGCTGTCTGAACATGGTCCCCTTATCAGCCTCCCTTGCAGTAACAAGCAGGGCAATCTCTGCGCCAAGCTTCTTTGCTTCCTTCAGAACCACGGTCTGGTCACCGGTTTCAAGGCCGGTGTCGATCATCTCGATTCTGTTGGTAGCTTTCAGTTTCCGGTAGTATTCGTCAGCCAGATACCAGTCAACGCCCTTGTCCTGACAGAACATCACCTTTATTTTCGTCTCTGATATCCTTATCTTATCGTCCTGCCTTGCCTCGCCTTCAACCACGAGACCGGAAAATGACCCCGGTCGCACATCTTTGACTTCAACAATCCCGGCGGATGACTCTACCCTGCCGAGCAGTTCCTTTGTCACCGGGTGAATAAACGGCGCTCCTTCCCTCAGGATCCTGAAGCGCATGCCGGGTCTGACCTCGT
>JBBIUL010000043.1:0-11648 GCA_037440265.1 Nitrospira sp.
CCTCCTGCAGAACAGACAAGAATAAGAGATATGTTTAAGACTTACAGGAAACTTGATCCGTCAGCCAAAGAAAGCATTCAGCAAAAACTCAGACCTTTTAACGGCCTTGAGGCCGGACAGGATGAAGAAACACTGAAAAAATACCGCAGCATTCATGAGAAAAATACACGGGAAAGGATGCAAATAATAGAGCAGTCGCTTTTCTGGAAAAGTCTCAGCACAGAAGAGAAAGAGATGTTCAGAAGCCTGATTGTCCCTGAATAGATACATAGTACGCACCTGCCTGCTCTGCCTAATGGCAGGCAGGTGTTCCCTCATACCCCGGAAGCGATAAGATTGCCTTCCCTTGAACTATCAAATACTCTATAATAAACAAAAAGGTAAGACGTCTTTCAGGGGAATAGTATGCGGATTTCGAGCGGAACACTTAAGGGAAGAAAGATCAAATCGCGAAAGATATTTGCCTCTCAACAGGGAAGCAATGAGCTGAGGCCGACTTCAGCAAAGGTGCGAGAGGCTGTTTTCAATATTCTGCAGGAACGGGTTGCCGGTGCGGCCTTTCTTGACCTTTATGCCGGGACCGGGATGGTGGGACTTGAGGCCTTTTCAAGGGGTGCAGCAAAGGTCGCACTTGTTGAGAAAGACCCTGTCAGGGCTGAAATGATCAAGGAATATCTCAAAACTGTCGGGGCCCATGAAACGGTTGCGGTGTACCGGGAGCAGGCTGAGTATTTTATCAGGAGGGCATCTGCTTCCCATGCTTCTTTCGACATCATTTTTGCCGACCCTCCCTACGCATCCGGCTGCGTAGAGAGACTCATCTCATCACTTGCAGAGCATGATATCCTGGATCCGGATGGATGTCTTATCATAGAACATTCATCAAAGACATCCATGCCTCAAACGCAGGGAGTGTTTTCCCTGGCAAAAAAATATAAATACGGGGACACGGCATTGTCGTTGTACCGAAAGGCGGGGAGGAAATGAAGACGGCTATTTATCCGGGCACCTTTGACCCTTTTACGAACGGTCATCTTGATCTCGTAAAACGGGGACTTATGATTTTCGAAGAGGTTATTGTTGCGCTTGCCCCGAGCATCAGGAAACAGCCGCTGTTTTCAGTTGACGAACGCATCGACATGATGCGGGGGGCGATGAAGAATATGAGGAGAGTGAAAATTCAGGTGTTTGACAGCCTTCTCGTTGATTTTGTGAATCAAAAAAAAGGAGTTGCCATTATAAGGGGTTTGCGGGCTGTTTCTGACTTTGAATATGAAATGCAGATGGCACTGATGAACAGACGGCTTGATTCCAGGATTGAGACTGTCTTCATGATGCCGAGCGAGGAGTATTCATACCTTACCTCTACGATAGTAAAGGAGATTGCCTCGTTCGGCGGCAATGTAAGGGGGCTGGTGCCTGAAGTTGTCGAGCGTGCCTTAAGAAATAAATTAGGTCACCATGGCCGCAGGTAAATGATATGAAGCTTGCTGGTTTGTACCGTCCGAGTCAGCTTTACACAGGGGAGGATAGGGCATGAAAAAGGAAGCGCTGCTGATCATAGACATGCTGAAAGATTTTGTTCGAAAAGATGCGCCTCTGGAGGTCCCCGAGACAAGAATAATCATTCCCAGGATCAAGTATATCCTCTCTGAGGCCAGGAGAAAGAAGATTCCGGTCATTTATGTCTGCGATGCCCACAGCCGCACTGATCATGAAATCAGGGAGCTCAGCTGGCCCTTGCATGCAGTAAAGGGGACAGAAGGGGCTGCAATTATCAGGGAACTCAAACCCGGAAGGAGCGATATAATCATTGAAAAGAAAACCTACTCCGGGTTTTACAGAACGAAACTGGAGAGCACCCTGAAAAAGCTCGGGGTGAATTCCCTGCTCCTTACCGGGTGTGTTACGCATATCTGTATCCTGTTTACTGCGTCGGATGCCGTATTGAGGGGATATGATGTTTCAGTCTTTGAAGATGCCGTAGCAGGACTATCCCGGAAAGACCATGATGCAGCGCTGAGAATCATGAAAAACGTTCTTGGTGTTAAGCTGCTCTGATCGTTCGGCTTTCAGCTTCAGTCTGACTGTCTATTACGAATATGAAGACTTCTTGCATGAGAGGAGGCGTTATGTTCCATACTGCCGATGCCGATGAGATACTCAGGGGAAAAATAACTGACGTTTATTTTGACCGGACGCTGAAGATACTGAAAGAAAAAAAGGTAGACAGGAGGGTAAAGGCAGAGTTTATCGCAAAGAAATTTCCCGAAAACTGGGAATGGGCTGTTTTTGCCGGACTCGAGGAAGCCGCCTATCTGATGAAACATATCCCCGTGACCGTGAGGGCTATGAAGGAAGGGAGTACGTTCTACCCCTTTGAGCCGGTCATTGAGGTCGAAGGGAGATACCAGGATTTCTGTGTGTATGAAACGGCAATACTCGGGCTTATCTGTCAGGCCTCAGGCGTTGCCACAAAAGCGGCCAGATTCAAGAAGCTTGCAGACGGACGGCTGGTAATAAGCTTCGGTGCAAGAAGGATGCACCCGGTCCTTGCCCCGATGATAGAGCGGAATGCATTCATTGGGGGATGCGATGGCGTTTCAGTCGTCAAGTCAGGCGAAATGATAGGAGAAGAGCCGATCGGCACCATGCCTCACGGGCTCATTATCTGTTTCGGTTCTACCATTGATGCCCTGAAGGCATATGATGAAGTGATTGAACCAAAGATTAAAAGGGTTGCTTTAATAGACACGTTTCTGGATGAGAAATTCGAGTGCCTCAATGTTGCTGAGACAATGAAAAAACGGCTCTTTGCCGTCCGGTTTGATACTCCGTCTTCAAGGAGGGGCGATTTTTTCAGAATCCTTGAAGAGGTTAGATGGGAACTCGATCTGCGCGGATATGATCATATCCAGTTCTATGTCAGCGGAGGCATCAAGGAAAAAGATGTCCCAGCACTAAACCCTCTGGTAGCCGGATATGGCATCGGCACTGCAATAAGCAATGCACCGGTTGTTGATTTTGCCATGGATATTGTGGAGGTCGACGGCAACCCCTTGTCCAAACGTGGTAAATGGTCCGGCAGCAAGAGGGTGATCGTCTGTAAAAAGTGTTTTGACAGAAAGATCGTCCCGAACACGGGAACCCGGTATAAATGCAAATGTGGCAGATACTACCATGATGCCTTGTATGAAATAATCAGAAGCGGTAAAGTCCAGATGAAACAGGAAAAAACTTCGCATATACGCAAACGGGTCCTCAGGGATATTCAGAATCTTCCTTTGGCTGCCGAATAATTTACATGGGTTCTCTGTATATCATTGCTGCAATTTTTATCTGGAGTTCACTCGGGATTATTGTCAGGCTGGCCGGCAGCGACTTAATAAACGTCATTTTCTTCCCCGCGCTCACAGCACTGGTTATCCAGAGCGTAATTCTGTTTTCGACCAGGGAGCGCAGAAGAATAGCGGACATAAAAAAACTGCCTCATCTGCTGCTCATCGGTCCTGTTTTTCTCTGCAACAGTCTGCTTTTCTATTATGCATTTACCCATACAACGATCGCCAATGCGGTTCTGACGCATTATACAGCGCCTGTGTTCGTTGCAATGTTGTCTCCCTTACTATTAAAGGAACCCATAGACCGCTTTGTTGTTTTGACTATCGCTCTTTCTTCAGCAGGGCTTTGGCTTATGCTGAACGGTTTTTCTCTCTCCGACCGGCATGTAGCCGGTATCACAGCAGGCATTCTGTCAGGGGTCACTTATGCGCTCATTATTATTTTGGGACGTTTCCTCGCAAAGCGGTCCAGCATGCTTGTCATTATATTTTTTCAAAACCTTGTCGTTGTGTCTCTATTGCTGCCTTTTGTAAGGAGCATCCCGACTGAACTCATTGGTTATTTCATTGTGCTGGGGATTGTTCATTCTACCATTGCCCCTCTGCTCTACATCAGAGGCCTGCAGGAGGTAAATGCCAGCAAGGCAGCAATTCTCGGCTATTTCGAACCAGTCGGAGCGATGCTGCTCGCCCTGCTGATCTTTAATGAGGTGCCCGGAACCCGTTCTCTGGCGGGAGGGTTTTTGATAATATTCTCAGGGTATCTCATAATAGCCAGAGACAGAATTGCTGCAGGCAGAGCTGGCGAGCTTAAACCGTAAGAAAGCCCCGGCAGTTTCCGGGGCGACAGGGAACAAAACTACATGAAAGTTTGCGAAATATTTACTGCAATACAGGGTGAGTCAACCCATGCAGGCCGTCTCTGCACTTTCGTGCGATTGAGCGGTTGCAATCTGAGATGTTCATACTGTGATACGCAATATGCTTTTGAAAACGGCCGGGACCTGGCGTTGCAAAACATTATCGACGATATCGTGGCCGCAAAAGTTCATCTGGTTGAAATCACCGGCGGAGAACCTCTTCTCCAGAAACAGGAAGTAGATCTTCTGACGAAAGCTTTGCTTGACAGCGGGTATGAGGTGTTGATCGAGACGAACGGCTCAGTGCCGATCCATGATATGGATCAGCGGGCGAAAATCATACTTGACATCAAGACCCCGGGCAGCGGCATGCATCAGAAAATGCAATTTTCCAATATTGAGCATATCAAGCCTGCTGACGAAATAAAGTTTGTCCTCTGTTCAAGAGAGGATTATGACTGGGCAAAGGACATAGTCTTGAACTATGGAATTATTGGCAGATGCGAAATACTTATGTCTCCGGCATATGGCATATTAAACCCGAGAGACCTGGCGGGATGGATCATTACAGACAGGCTGCAGGTCAGACTGAACCTTCAACTCCATAAATATATCTACGGAAATGAAGAGCGGATGGTTTAATTTGTTTTCATCCGAAGGAAATGACGCATCTCGCTTTCAAAATGATCACTGAAGGTTGACGTCCCGAGATTGTTTTTTATGGACTCGAGTGTCCAGTATGTTACCTCATCGATCTCTGCAGGGTTAAAAGAAACCTCCCCGTCGCAGCGGCATAAAAAAGTGGTTACAAATTCTGATTCGTATGAACTCGAGAAAATATACTCATAAAGGAACTCAGGATTACAGCTTATGACCCCAAGCTCTTCATGCAGTTCTCTCAGGGCGGCATCTCTTGCATCTTCTCCGGGTTTCATATGCCCTCCTGCAGAGGTATCCCACTTGCCCGGAGCTATATCTTTATTGCAAGAGCGTTTTTGGAGGAGCAGGCTTCCTCTGTTATTAAAGACCAGGACATGGACTACGCGGTGCAGTAACTCCGGGTTGGCGTGAACAACAGCCCGTTTGGCAAGGCCAAGATGATTTCCTTTCCTGTCAATAATCTCAAGCAATTCATCGCCGTCAGTCCGAATGTTTCTTCTTTCCGCCTTTCCCCGGCTCTTTATGCGCCTTTTTTTCTTTTTCGGTTCTGCTTTTATCTTTCCCATCGTGTTCTTTTTCTCTTCTGAATTCTTTTTTCTCTTTCTCGATACTGTCTGTTATCCTGTAGAAATGTTTTTCCCGTTCTCGCATCTTTATAACATGTTCGGGGTCATACTTGTAATGTTCTGAAATGAACCTCAGATTGACGAGATTTATGACATCGTCATCCTGCAGCCTGATATGTTTCCAGTCTTTCTTTGGCTTGTTTTTGTAATAACCATATGCCTTGCCATAGGGAGGATGCAGGACAACGGTCTCACGGATAGGGTAATAAAAGATATCAGGACCGAGACCGAAATGAACAGAGATGTCCAGCCATGATTTGCCTGATAAACGGAGGTCGATGATCCGGGAAGGGCTGACGCTCAGCCGCTGGGACAGGAAAAAAACAACCGGGATCTGGTCATCCGGAATATGTCTGTCTCTGACATATATTACCTCTCTCTGGGGAACATGAAAGTAATTGCCGATGCCGAGGAAGAAACTGCTGCTGTCATCAGTGACCGAGACCCCAACGTTCACTCCGGCCTCAGAAAAAGGGCTGTGCGAGAGCAACAGCAAGAGCAGTGCGAATACTATTTTTTTCATGGTCAGAACCTCCAAAGACATTAAATTGTCATAATTATTTTCTGTTATTTTAGATAATTAACGCACATATGTAAATGTAAATGTTTCACTGAGAGGCGTAACTATTGACAGTCATTTATCTAAATGGTATATTTTTTCATGACACAGAGAATGTTTTTAGTGTCTTTGATGCTGCTTCTGTTCGTTCCGGCAGCTTATCCCGACATATATAAATATACCGATGAGAATGGCGTGATCTGTTATACAGACGCCCCCTTCGGTAAGCGGGCCGAAAAGATACTGAAGCAGCCAAAGATGAATCATTTCCCTGTGGTGCTGGATAACAAATACAGCGGCCATATTCAGAAGGCGGCATTGAAATACCAGATTGAACCCGAACTTATCCATGCGGTTATCAAGACAGAATCGAACGGCAACCACAGGGCTGTTTCAAGAAAAGGCGCCATGGGGCTGATGCAGCTTATGCCTACCACGGCAAGTGATATGAGTGTCAGCAACCCCTTTAATCCTGAAGAGAATATCGAAGGCGGCACACGATACCTGAGGTATCTGCTTGAGAAATTTAATGGCAATCTCACGCTGGCCCTTGCAGCCTATAATGCAGGACCTCGAAGGGTGGAAACATACGGCACAATCCCTCCTATTGCTGAGACGCAGGAATATGTGAAAAGGGTGTATGCACACTACAGGGGAAAACGAAGCTATGGGGTCAATGCCCCGGTTGTACCGGAAAAGCCTGCACCGATTTACAAAGTAGTACTCGAAGACGGCACTATTCTTTTTACGAATTCAGCGTATGTCTCAAAAGGCAGTTCAAGGTTTTAAATGCACCCTGACATAGCTCCTCTCCGGGAAAAAATCCTTCAGTTCAAGGAACAGAAAAATGCTGTTATCCTTGCGCATAATTACCAGAGGGACGAGGTGCAGGATATAGCTGATTTTGTGGGTGATTCACTGGAGCTCTCGCGGATAGCTGCAACAAAAGACTGTGAGATGATAATCTTCTGCGGCGTCAATTTCATGGCTGAGAGCGCTTCCATTCTTTCACCGGAAAAAACAGTCATTTTGCCTGAGATCGATGCGGTATGCCCGATGGCAGATATGATACGCGTTGATTCGCCAAGACCCGTCAGAAAAAGCTTCCCCGGATTCGATACCCCGCCGTCCTTCATCTATCCGCCGGAGTTTACGTTACGGGACATAAAGAACAGATACCCCGGTGTCCCTGTTGTTGCATATGTCAATACGACGGCTGACATCAAGGCAGAGAGCGACATCTGCTGCACCTCGGCAAATGTTGTCAAGGTCATTGAGTCGCTGCCGGGTGATCAGGTTATTTGCGTGCCGGACAAGAACCTCTCCATGTGGGCAGCAAAAAAGACAAAGAAAAAGGTGATAGCCTGGGACGGGTTTTGTCATGTCCATGAAAGGGTAACGCCGGATGATGTCAAAAAGGCCCGGGCTGAACATCCCGGTGCACTGGTAATGGCCCATCCTGAGTGCGGGATCGAAGTGCTCGAAATGGCAGACCATGTTACAAGCACATCGGGCATGCTGAGGTTTTCACAGACTTCTTCCTCAAAAGAGTTTATTGTGGGAACAGAGATCGGGCTTCTGTACAGGTTGCGGAAGGAAAACCCCGGCAAAGTCTTTTACCCGCTCAGAAAGGACATGATCTGTCCGAATATGAAAAAAACGAGCCTCAACAGCATTGTCAGGGCCTTTGAAGAAGGCAGGACTGTTATTAAAGTTCCCGAATCCATCAGGGTCCGCGCCAAACAAGCCCTTGACAGGATGCTGGAGATCCAGTAAAAGAGGCCGGGTACAAAACTGAAACAATACAGATCAGGAAGAGGATACATCAGAAGCGAAAAGCGTATGCCTGGTGAAAGCTCTGGAGAACAATGGCTCTCTGAGCAGCAGGCCAAGGGGAACAAATGATGAGCAAAAAAAACGGCAAGAGTCTCTTCAAGAAATTTATCAATGTTATTACCTTTGTCGATCTTCCTATCAGAAGAAAATTCATATTGTTTGCAGTAGGGGTATTTTTCTGGTTTGTAATCATGTTCATTATGAGCATAGCAACGATTGTGGACATGAACAGGAAGTCTTCCATCATTGTCAATACTGTTCTGCCTCAGGAAAGGGTAGCCCAGAAAATAACAAGAAAGCTTCAGAAATTAAGCCTCGATGCATATGCACTATCCGCCGCTACAGATGTTTCTGCCCTCAGTCAGCATGCGTATCTGTCCAAGGAGAGGATAACGGATATAAAGTCTTTTCTGTCCGCACTTACGCATGGCGGTCAGATCAATGATATTGACAGAGACAAAAACAGACTGATAGAGAGTTTCAGTGTTCTTGCGGTGCAGGGTGACCCTGATGCCGAAAAATATGTTCATGACATGACCCTGCTGATGGACGCCTTGACAAAGAAAGGCAGCGAGCTTGAGGAAATCAGGACAAACGTGCTTTCAAAAAACAGCCGGGAGCCCGGTCTTTTTGAAAAACACTTTAGCGGATATCTGCAGACTGTCTCGGATGCTGTTTCATTATCTGTCGGATATTCGGCGAGCGTTGCCAGTCTGTATGAAACGAATTCCAAAAAAATCAGGTACGCAACGATATGCACTTCGGTAACAAGCATTATTGTTCTTCTGATGTCAACGTCGCTCTTATTGCTGTTTACCGTTTGGATCTCAAAATCCATCGGCCAGCCCGTTAAGTCTATTATTGATCAGATACGGGCGCTCGGTGAAGGCGAGGTGGACCTTACCAAAAGGATTGAAATTACCTCCAAGGATGAAATAGGCACGCTCTCCAACGATTTCAACGAACTGATGGAAGAGATTCACGGCATGTCAACCTTCAAGAAAGTCATAGAAGAGGATGAAAGCATCGAAGATGTCTACTCCCGTCTGGGAAATGTCTTCAGCGAAAAACTCGGTTTGTATGAGTATATGATATACCAGGTCTCAAACAGCCAGAACAAGATGAAACCTGCTTACCCGCTTGTTTTAAGCGATAAGGAGATAAGCTGTAACGAGGAGATACTGCACAACGCCGACTTGTGCAGGGCAAAGAAGACCGGACATGCAATTTCTTCCATATCCTATCCGCGCATCTGCAAACAGTTCCTTAATGAAAAGGACCATGTCCATGTCTGCATACCGATGATCATCGGCGGAAGCACGGGAGGCGTTGTCCAGTTCCGCTTTGATTACAAGCATGTCGACAGGGACAAGAAAGACAGGAGGCTGTTCAAGGCTGAGCAGTATATCAAGGAATCGCTTGCTGTTATCGAGGCAAAAAGGCTGATGAATACCCTGCGTGAATCTGCCTTGAAAGATGCGCTCACCGGTCTTTACAACAGGAGATTTCTGCAGGAATACACAGAAACCCTTGTTGCAGGCATTCAGAGAAGAGGCAAGAATATCGGCCTGATCATGTGCGACCTCGACTATTTCAAGCAGGTAAATGATCTATACGGTCACAATGTCGGCGATGCGGTCCTCAAAGAAACCGCTGCCATCATCAGGAAAAACGTACGGGATTCGGACCTGGTCATACGTTTCGGAGGGGAGGAGTTTCTTGTGGTCCTGCTCGATATAAAGGAAGGCGATGCCGTGACCGTCGCAGAAAAGATCAGGGGTAACATGCAGGAGGCAAAGATAAAGGTACCCGACGGGACCCTCAAGAAAACCATCAGCCTGGGGATAAGCGAGTTCCCTGCTGACACTGATGCGTTCTGGCAGGCGATAAAGTTTGCCGATGTTGCTCTTTATAAGGCAAAGGAGACGGGAAGGAACAAGTCAGTGAGATTCGTTCCCGACATGTGGACTGAAGAACAGTTTTAGTTCTCCTTCTTGTCCCGGTCTGAGATAAACTTTCCGGAGACTTTGCGGGATTGCTCACATAAATCGTCAGGCTGCCTATCTTAGCGCTGCAGATAAACCATATGACAAACAGATTGAAGGAAAAAATAGTCAAGCGGATCAGAATCGAAGGGCCTGTTACATTTGAAGCTTTTATGGATATGGCTCTTTATGATCCTGAGTTCGGGTATTACATGACCGGCGAAGCCAGAATCGGCAGGGAAGGCGATTTTTATACCAGTTCACATCTGCATCCGGTATTCGGGGAGATGATCGGCAGACAGATCGAAGAGATCTGGAAAGTTATGGGCAGGCCTGATGGTTTCAGTGTCGTAGAAGTCGGTCCGGGCGAGGGACATCTTTGTGATGACATGCTTCGATATCTCGGCAACAGGGAAATCTTTGAGGCAATGAAGTGCATAGTCGTTGATGTAACGTCTCGGAGCGGCAAAAGAAAAGAGAGCGGGCATTATTCATTCCCCGGAAAAGTAGAAATCGTTGACTCCATGACGGGCCTGTCAGGGGTGTCAGGGTGTGTTGTTTCCAATGAACTGATCGATGCATTTCCTGTACACCTCATACAGGTCAAGGACGGATTAAAGGAAGTATATGTTGATTACGATAAAGATACATTCAGGGAAGAGACAGGACCTTTGAGCACCAATGATATCTCAGAATATTTCCGGCAGAACTCGATTGAACTGCATGAGGGATACAGGACTGAGGTGAACCTGAGGGCACGAAACTGGCTTCGGGAAGTGGAGAGCATGCTGAGCGAGGGGCTGGTTTTAACGATCGACTATGGGTACAACGGCAGAGAGTATTATAGTGATGACAGGAACAGGGGAACGGTTATGTGTTATTACAAACATAATTTTAATGAAAACCCGTACCAGCACATCGGGCAGCAGGACATCACTGCCCATGTCAATTTTTCATCGCTGAAGAAATGGGGAGAGGAAATGGGGATGTCAACTGTTGGGTTTTGCCGGCAGGGTGCCTTTCTGATGTCACTTGGTATTGATGAAGAAATAAAAAGAATTGCAGACGGTTCTGCCGATTATCTGTTCGAACTGGCCAGAATAAAAAGGCTTATATTGCCGCAGGGACTGGGCGATTCACATAAAGTGTTAGCTCAATATAAAGGTGCTAATAACCCTAAATTAAAAGGATTTTCAATCAGCAATCAGGTGAGGTTTCTGTAGCGCGACAGAGCGGCAATGCTTTTTGTGACTTTTTCGACTGAATGGGCTTCGATGGTATGGACGCAATCCTTGTTTGCAAGCAGGCTGAAAAAAGTACTGAAATCGAACGTGCCGTCTCCAATGGGGAGATGCTCATCTGCATTTTTGTTGTTGTCATGAAGATGAAGCTCAAGAATATAGGGATTAAGGGCGTTCATCCAGATATCAAGTGATGTGTTGGAAAAGAGGTTGAAGTGCCCGGTATCAAAACAGATACCGAAGTTGCTTGAACCGATATTTTCCATCAGGAGTCTCAGGTTGGCAGGCTCATCTTCAAAAATGTTCTCAATGGCGATCTTTATTCCCATATCAGCGGCAAGAGCATTAATTTTCTGCCATGTCATGAGACTTTTTTCAAGCCAGAGATCAACATTGAGGGCATATTTCCATTTAAGGGCTATCCGCTTGACTCAAGTAGTCACAATATGTAGTATCTGGGCATGGAGAATTATCCGGCGACGATACTGCAGTTTGAAGACCGCTTTGCGACCGAGGCTGACTGCCGCAATTACTTGGCTG
>JBBIUL010000044.1:0-11497 GCA_037440265.1 Nitrospira sp.
CAGACCGGATATTCTCGCGGTCAGCGTGGTTGCCGTTGGGCTCAGCATGTCTCTCCTGGAATAAATAGTCCGGCATGTCCGATACCTCGATGGTATCCCCGCTGCAGGTAATCGCACTGTGTTCAAGCTGAACGGTGTCCGGCATAAAGGTGACGCGAGCTTATTGCAGGCTTTTGTATGGAACATGGGAACCTGTAGCTCCGATGCCAAGGGAGAAATCCGAGAGGCTGATCCTCAAGGATGAGAGTACCGATGCAGAGAACAGGGGCGGAGCAGCTCGTAGTAGCGTTGAAGTTCCTGTAATGGGAACAGAGCAAAGGGGCTGCATTATTCAGTTTTATTTGACTGTCAACCAAAGATGGGAGGAACCGTTGAGTAAGACAAAGCCGTTTAAGGCTGAATAATGGGAGCCGGATGAGCCGAGAGGTTCACGTCCGGTTCTGAGAGGGGCTGGCGGGGAAGTTCCGCCGGTCTACTCACCTGGGGAGGGACGGTTAATTACCGTCCCTTACCCGATTCTGCCATGCTTTATTCTCCTGCATTTATTGTCAGTATGATGTCTTTTATCATATCTCTGTATTTAGGCTGGCCACCTATGCCACCCTTTAAGGCAATTTTATATTGAGCGAGCAAATTGTTGAGTAAAGGCGTAGAGTCGTTTCCTTTGCCAAGTTGTTCCCATTTCAAGAAACTATTTAAATCATTGCCTTTTTCCGAGAACTTTGGTTCTTTAAAAACACAGTATTCATGGCCGGGAGTCAAGTAATCGTCTGCTACAGAGATTGAATATTCGAGTAGCGCATTTAATGCGGACTCTTTTTCGGACACGAATAGTTTCAAGAAGGCTTTAGTTATGTTTTTGTTTGTCGCTGGTATGCCAGCCGCTATAAAGCAATCTTTCAGAAGTTCAACTGTCAGCATATAAAATAAATGCCTTGTCTGACCACGTTGCTGCTTTTCTGCGCCACGACCAAACTTGAAACGACCGCCAGCTTTGTATAATTGAAATGCAGCGTATAAGTCATCAAGACCAAAGTCTTCTTGTTTTACGATTTTATGAAATAAACTGCCGCCGGGAGCAAAAGGAGGATTTTTGCCAAATGAAATACCCGCTTCCCCTAACCATGCGGCACCATATACTTTCAGGAGGTCAAAGGCGTTTATGCATTCAGTAAACTGGAGAGTATCGGGATTTTGTTTTTGATATGCTTTCTGGGAATCCCAGCCGCCGCGCTGGATTTCCAAAAAAACATTATATTTTGAGGCCATGCTTTTTGACCACTTCTGAAAATCACTTTCAAGGGCTATGAAGTCTTTTTCACTAACAGCATTCTGGCTGTTAGTGTATCTGGTGGTTTCAGTAAGGAGTTCATCGCCTCGTATTCCAACCTTGACGATTTTAATTACTACAATGCCTTTTCCAAGATTTCTTTTCCATGCCTCAAGTTCTGGATTTTTGCCAGTGCCGCCAGCTTCCAGCTTCCTATATAAAACTTCCCAAATCGTCCTTGTTGTTTGACAGCCGTTGACCACAAAAGGTTCAGTCAGTTCGTACTCAATATTATTTGGAAGCTGCTGAAAAGCCTCAACGACTATTGTTATTCCATTATTGTAGAGTCCGAATCTTTCAGGCTTTGTTAAAATCGTATTTTCAATTCCTTTGTTTACTTTTCTTCTGCTGCCGAGAAACTTTCTTACATTTTTCTCATAAAGCATATCAATGTCGCCAGTCGTCGCCTTGTAATTCTTCAAGAAGTCGAAGAGTTGAACCAAGCCAACGAAACCGACAAGCATTTCTTCACCAGAAGGAACCAAATGCGCAGTTATTGATACTCGCGTTTTCTTTATATGACTAATTTCTTCAAGAGTCCTGTGGTAGATTGTTTCGAGGCTGACAACATCGGTATCAAACATAGCCCCAAGCCGATTCCTCCCCATTGCTTTTATGTCTTCGACTGCTCTTTTTTCATTTTCTGAGAGTGGTCTTTGAACAGCATAGACGATAACCATTTTGTCTTTTTCAGATGCCTGTTTACGAAATGTTTGAAGTCGCTCAACAAGACCTGCTGTGAGCGATGAAAGATTATTTCTCTTTCCATCAATTGTATCGATGAGCTTTTGCGCTTCTTCTATTAGCGTACTTGTTCCTGCAAAAGCAGAGCCGTACTTACTCTGAACTAAATACCACGTATCGCCACCGTTAGAATTATCTTCGGTATCGTCGCCCCTCTGTAGGCATGCAATATCAATTCCGCCGTCGCCGGACCCATCACAATAAACTACGTCGTCTGGAGATTCAATATCCTCCGCAAAATCGAGCCACTGGCTGACCAGTTTTTTAGAAAACCGCCTGCCTAGTTCTATTGTGCTTGGACTTCCAGCCACTATATCCGTTAACCATTCTTTTTCAAATGCATCAAATGTTAATTCATTGCTCATGAGCACACCTCCAGCGATGTATTGGGTCTTATTTTATCTGTCTTTAATTTATTTATCATTTCGGCAGAACGTATAGTGTTTTATCCGTAAGGCCGGCAGGCGTTGCGGATAAAACAGGTTGAACTGAGCCATTGCTATTAATATAAGTAATACTATGGGGATTGTAAACTGAAAAGTTATTTGTAAAAAGGCTGTTGATTGTCCCCGAGATATAACCTTATCGCTGTATTGAAGCAAATAGGGCTCTTGTCCATGCCGTATGGATTTAGAGAACCCTCGAAAAGCCAGCAATAAGGCGAAACCTCCTGTTGAATCCTCCTAGAGGCAATCCAAAATGTGCGACTCCGATGGACAAGCCGCATGATCACGAGGAATCCATGAATAACGTGCGGGGACGCGTATACGACCGGCGCGATGGATACGGCGTTTCGACCATGTCTCTTTCCAGTTTTGTCGCTATTGCATCAATAATACTCGGCAACTGGATCATGGTCTATTTCAAATTCATACGTCCAATGAACGTTGACTAGTTGCAAAGTTATAAAGGGTTTCGTTCCACAGCTCACTCGGGGGCTTTCAAGCCCCCATTTTTTTGATAATCACAGGATTCTTGCCTCCGACCCGTTCACAAAACACTAAGATATTCTTCGGGACCCTGTTTCAACGGTTTACGATGATTGCATCCTTCCTTTGCTTTCCGACTCAAAATCATATTTCCTGGGTTACCGGTCATATATCATTTTCAGAACCAGCAGCACCCATGGTGCGCTGTGGAAACAAAGGTCAAACCAGTCAATCGGTTTTTTGAGCCTCCCCTGCAGAAGCATATACAGTTTTTCGAAAAGATGAGGAGGATAATAAGGAGCAAGGCCGAGGGTAAAGCAGAGGAAAATGATGACACTCCATGGAATTTGTGAAATAAACTGTTCCATGAAACGAGTATAGCACGCTATTCGTTGCAGTTCATGCAAAGCGTAAAAAGGGTAACTACTTTCTGCAGGTTCTGATAGAATAATTCTCAGCCATGGAAGATATCTCCCTGCACATACTCGATATTGCAGAAAACTCGGTTGCAGCAGGGGCCACCCTTATAAAAATTATTGTTGTTGAAGACAGGGGGAAAGACCTTCTCTCCATAACCGTAGAAGACAACGGGAAAGGCATACCCAGGGAAATTCTTGAGAGAGTCACAGACCCCTTTTATACCACCCGTACAACAAGAAAGGTCGGATTCGGGCTTTCCCTGCTTGCTCAGTCGGCAAAAGAAACGGGAGGAGATATCACTATTCATTCAGAAGAAGGCAAGGGAACCATTATAAACGCCTCTTTTTCGCATAGCCATATTGACAGAAAGCCCCTTGGGAATATTGCAGACTCCTTTTCCGTACTGATTGCGGGCAATCCGGAGATCGACTTTATACTACGATATACAAAGAACGGCAACGAATTTTTTCTTGACACAACAGAAATAAGGCCGGGACTTGACGGGATCCCCCTCAATGCACCGGCAGTTATGACCGCAGTCAGAGATTATATCAGGGAATCATTTGATGAACTAAAAGACCGGCAATCCTAAACATGATCTCAGTCTTTTTGAAAAAATCTCCGCAAAATTGAACAGTAAAGATAATTTTTCAGTTCTATCATATATATGGTATTATGCAAAAAATAATGATACAGCAGAAAAACTTGCATTACAGAATCCTTGACTGGGGCAGACAGATTTGATCCCATATAAAGACGACAATCCGACCAGGACTATCCCGTTTGTTACATTCATTATTATTGCCTTGAATATTTTTGTATTCCTCCTGCAGTTCATGTCCGGCAAATACAGCCAGAGCATTGTCTATGCTTACGGTGCGATTCCGCATAATATCATGACCTTTGAATCTTCCCAGCCAATACATCCGGTAATGACCATCTTCACCTCGATGTTCATGCACGGGGGGTTTTTCCATATCGGCGGCAACATGCTCTACCTCTGGATATTCGGCAATAATATCGAGGACCGTCTCGGACATTTCAGGTTTATCATCTTCTACCTCTTTTGCGGAATTGTAGCTGCGTTTTCTCATGCCCTGACTGCGCCCGGGTCAACTGTTCCGATGATCGGGGCCAGCGGAGCCGTATCAGGAATCCTGGGAGCCTATATCCTGCTGTTTCCGATGTCAAGAGTGCATACCCTTATCTTCCTCGGTTTTTTTGTCCAGACAGTCAAGATACCCGCCTTGATAGTTATTGGATTTTGGGCTATTATACAGGTTGTGAACGGGCTGATTACACAGGGAATCGCAGGCCAGGGAGGTGTAGCCTGGTTTGCACATATCGGTGGTTTTCTCGCAGGTCTTTTCACTATTAAACTGTGGCTTCTGAGGAGGATTCAAACGTGGTCGTAACATGTCCGAAATGCAAGACAAGGCTGAAGGTTGATGAAGCCAGGCTTCTCCCGCAAGGGTCAAGGTTCAAGTGTCCCAAATGCAGTACGGCCCTCATTGTAAAAAAACCAGCCGCCTCTCCTGCAAGAAAGCTGGATAATAATACAATACTGGTGGCCCACTCAAACCCGGCAATACTCGAAAAAACGAGCGCCCTGCTTTCGGGACAGGGCTATAAGGTTGTGGCTTCAGCTGATGGGATAGACGCAATGGTGAAGGCGCTGAAAGAATTTCCCTTTCTCATGATTGTTGAAGTGGTACTGCCAAAGATCTACGGATTTGAAGTATGCAAAAGGCTGAAAGCCCGCCCTGAAACCAAGGACATGAAGTTTCTTCTCATCACTTCGCCATACGACAAAACAAAATACAGGCGTGAGCCGGCCTCGTTATACGGTGCCGATGAATACATCGAAGACCACAGTATTTCCTCTGAACTCGTTACAAAAATAAATGCGCTTCGGGGCGTTGCTGATGAACCTGAAAAACCAATACAACCACCTGCCGGAAAACCAGAACCTGCACCGGCAATGAAAACAGAGCTGCCAGAAAAAAAGGTTGAGCAGCCTTTTATGGCTGCACCACCTCCGCCAATTACTGAAACAGCTCCCTCCGATGAAAAAGTAGAGAAAGCAAAACGCCTCTCCCGTACTATTATCAATGATATCTATCTTTACAATTCGGCAAGAGTGGATGAATCCATAAAAAACAATACGTTTTATTCTGTTTTTTCCTCTGAGGTCAAGGAGGGGAAAAAACTATATGAAAACCGGATAGCGCCGGATGTCAGGCAAAAAGGTGATTTTTACCATGAGGCGATAGAAAACTTCATATCTTCCAGAAAAAATAAGATTAGTTAATTTATTAGGAAATACGAGATTTTAGCAGTTTTTTGCAGCATTTCAATAATTCCCTTATTTTTTTACTCCAAGAAAACACTTGCCTTATTTTGATGTTTCTTTGTATTATTAGCACTCACAGTCAGTGAGTGCTAATAAACCAAACCAGATCAATACTTAAAGAAAGGAGAACTGTTCATGAAATTCAAACCTCTTAAGGACAGGGTATTTGTAAAATACTCTGACGAAGGTGAAAAGACCGCAGGCGGGATTTACATTCCTGATTCAGCAAAGGAAAAGCCACAGAAAGGCGTTGTAGAGGCTGTCGGCTCTGAGGTAAAAGAGATCAAGGCCGGCAACACCATTCTCTTCGACAAGTACTCAGGCTCAAAAGTAACCATTGACAACAATGAATATCTGATCATAAAAGAAGAAGATATTCTCGGCATTATCGAAGGATAAAATATTTTTCAGGAAATAAAAGGAGGATTTTCAAATGGCAAAACAGCTTCTGTTTGACGAAGCAGCAAGAAGCTCGATATTAAAGGGTATCAGCGTCCTTACAGACGCAGTCAAGGCAACCCTCGGGCCAAAAGGGAAAAACGTAATTATCGACAAGAAATACGGCGCACCGACCATCACAAAGGACGGTGTGACCGTAGCAAAAGAAATCGAGCTGAAGGACCCATACGAAAACATGGGCGCCCAGCTTGTCAGGGAGGTCGCAAGCAAGACCTCTGATGTTGCGGGCGACGGCACTACAACAGCCACCGTCCTTGCACATGCTATCTACAACGGCGGCATCAAGCACGTTGTTGCCGGCACAAACCCGATGGACATCAAAAGGGGTATTGAGAAAGCAGTCGAGACAATCGTTGAAGAACTCAAAAAAATCAGCAAACCGGTACAGGACAAAAAGGAGATTGCACAGGTCGGGACCATCTCTGCTAACAACGACCCATCAATAGGCGAACTCATTGCTGAGGCAATGGACAAGGTCGGGAAAGACGGCGTTATCACTGTTGAAGAGGCAAAAAGCATGGCAACCTCCCTCGATGTTGTTGAGGGCATGCAGTTTGACCGCGGATACATCTCCCCTTACTTTGTCACTGACCCTGAAAGGATGGAGTGCAACCTCGAGGATGTATTCATCCTGATCAACGAAAAAAAGATCTCTTCGATGAAAGACCTGCTCCCGATCCTTGAGCAGACCGCGAAGATGGGCAGACCGCTCCTCATCATAGCGGAAGAAGTCGAAGGTGAGGCGCTTGCAACCCTCGTTGTCAACAAGCTCAGGGGAACCATCCAGGTTTCTGCTGTTAAGGCTCCCGGCTTTGGCGACCGCCGCAAGGCAATGCTCGAGGACATTGCGATTCTTACCGGCGGCACCATGATATCAGAAGACCTCGGCATTAAACTCGAGAGCATAAAGATTACCGATCTCGGAAGGGCCAAAAAGGTCACCATCGACAAGGAAAATACAACCATCGTCGAAGGCGCAGGTGAACCCGCAAAAATCCAGGGGAGGGTCAAGCAGATCAAGGCACAGATCGATGAAACAACCTCTGATTATGACAGGGAAAAACTCCAGGAGCGCCTCGCCAAAATAGTCGGCGGCGTTGCTGTCATCAATGTCGGCGCTGCAACCGAGACCGAGATGAAAGAGAAAAAGGCACGGGTCGAAGATGCTCTCCACGCAACAAGGGCAGCGGTTGAAGAAGGCGTTGTCCCGGGCGGCGGCGTTGCCCTGTTGCGGTGCGTTGCTTCACTGAAAGGCCTCAAACTTGAGAATCATGACCAGACCGTCGGCGTTGACATTATAAAGAGGGCCCTTGAGGAGCCTATCCGCCAGATCATAAACAACACCGGACTCGAAGGCTCTGTTATCGTTGAAAAAGTCAAGAATTCCAAAGAGGTAAACTACGGATTTGATGCGGCTAAAGAGGAATATGTCGACATGCTGAAGGCCGGCATCATAGATCCGACCAAGGTTACCCGGTATGCACTTCAGAATGCAGCATCTGTTTCATCCCTGCTGCTTACCACTTCTGTTATGATCACCGATATACCTGAAGAAAAGCCTGAAGCCCCTGCAATGCCCGGAGGCGGAATGGGCGGAATGTACTAAGCCTTAAGGAAGCATAAATCGTTTCGGAAAGCGGGGATTATCCCCGCTTTCTTTTTTGTCTTCCTTTACATTTTTCCTTTTGATTTGGCATCCTAATTTATATGAAAAAGAACCTGCATATCACGTTTGCCGGCATAGCGTTTATTGCTCTTGTCTATATAGGATTGCAGATGTTTGTCCCTGCTCAACCGCGCGGTGCCTATCGTGAGATAGAGATTCCGAAAGGTGCAACATTCAGACAGGCTGCAGAACTGCTCGTGAAAGAGAGACTGATCAAGGATAAAAACCTGTTCGTGTTCCTGGGGAGAATAACCGGCGCTGACAGAAAGATTCGGGCAGGGTACTATTCAATATGGGGGTCCATGAGCCCTTACGACATATTCCGCATACTGAGAAAAGGTCAGATTATAGAATATGAGATACGGATCGTTGAAGGCGATTCAATTTTCGAGATTTCCCAGAAGCTGGCTGATGCCGGCATTATTACAAAAGAAAATTTCCTGGCTCTTGCCCGAAACCCGGCGTTTCTGTCCACATATGACATCGAGGCAAAAAGTGTTGAAGGCTATATATTCCCTGACACCTATAAAATACCCAAAGGCACCCATCCCGAGCTTGCCATAGGGAACATGATAGACCGGATGCGTCAGAAATTCTCATACGAAATGCTTGTACGGTCCGAGGAAATCGGCATGACCGAAAATGAAGTGCTGACGCTGGCCTCGATTATTGAAAAAGAGGCTGTGGTCGATTCGGAAAGGACCCTTATTTCTGCTGTCTACCATAACAGACTGAAAAAGAAAATGCCTCTCCAGGCTGATCCGACATCAGTCTACGGCATCAAGAGCTCAAGAGAAAAGATAACAACTTCTGACCTCCTGAGAAAAACACCATACAACACCTATGTGATAAAGGGACTTCCTCCCGGACCGATTGCTTCACCCGGACTGAAATCGATTGTTGCTGCGCTGTATCCTGCTGATGTACCGTACCTGTATTTTGTTTCCGAAGATGATCTTTCGCATAAATTTTCTACTACTGCCGATGAACACCTTGAAGCGGTAAGACAGTACCGCGAAAAGAAACAGATACTCAGAGATAAAGCAAAAGAAACCCGGGCAAATACAAAGGCTGATGAAACGTAAAAAAACCAGAAAGATATTCGTCGGCAGCGTCCCCATAGGCGGTGATTCACCCGTGAGCGTACAGTCTATGACCAAAACCGACACTAGAAATGTTTTGTCCACCCTCAGGCAGATCAAAGCCCTTTCGAAGGCAGGCTGTGAAATCATCCGGATAGCCGTCCCTGATATCGATGCAGCCAGAGCCCTTGGCAAAATCAAGGGATCCTCCCCTATCCCTGTTATAGCAGACATCCATTTCGACTGGAGACTGGCCCTGGAATCGGTTGCGCAGGGCGTCGACGGATTGAGGATCAACCCGGGGAATATCGGAGCAAGATGGAAGGTAACCGAAGTTGTCTCTGCCTGCAGGGACAGGGACATCCCTATCAGGATAGGTGTCAATGCGGGCTCGCTTTCAAAGAAAATCCTGGCCAAATACAAACACCCGGTGCCCGAGGCCCTTGTAGAAAGTGCATCAGAACATATCAACATCCTTGAAAGCATGGCATTCAGAGACATAAAGGTCTCGCTCAAGGCCTCGAACGTTCCGACGACGGTCGAGGCGTACCGGATGTTTTCCCGCAGGTTCAGATATCCGCTCCACCTCGGCATATCCGAGGCAGGGCCTTCTGTTCCCGGCATAATCAAAAGTTCCGTTGGGCTCGGCATATTGTTGTCCGAAGGCATCGGGGACACCATGAGAGTATCCCTGACGGCTGACCCGATAGAAGAAGTCAAGGTCGCTTATGAGATCCTTAAGTCGTTAGGGCTCAGGGAAAAGGGGGCCAATATCATTTCCTGTCCCACCTGCGGCAGATGCCGGATTGACATCCGCGGACTTGCGTCGAAAGTTGAAAACATCCTGAAGGACATAGAAGAGCCGATAACCGTAGCAGTAATGGGCTGTACCGTAAACGGCCCAGGAGAGGCACGAGAAGCTGACATCGGCATAGCAGGGGGGAAGGGACGAGGGATCCTCTTCAGGAAAGGAAAGGTTATAAAGAGCGTTCCTGAAAAAAAACTGATTCATGAATTAGTTGCCCAGATTAATAAAAACCTGAAGGACACGTAGGAATGGAGATCATCAGAATACCGCGCATTGTGCAGGACACCTGCAAAAAGCACCTTATGAAAGGCAGGACGATCGGTTTTGTCCCGACCATGGGCGCGCTTCATGATGGGCATCTCAGCCTCATAAGAAGGGCAAAAAACGAAAATCAGATTGCCGTTGCGAGCATTTATGTCAATCCGATGCAGTTCGGTCCCGGCGAAGACCTCGAAAAATATCCGCGGCCGATCGAAGATGACATACGGAAATTAAGAGAAGAAGAAATAGATGTTCTGTTTCTGCCAGACAATACTCTCATGTATCCAGCCGGTTTCTCTACCCTGCTGGATATAGGGCCATTGGCAGGGAAACTCTGCGGAATGTCCCGGCCGGGGCACTTCAGTGGAGTAGCCACGGTCGTCGCAAAACTCTTTAATATCATAGTCCCGACAAGGGCTTATTTCGGACAAAAAGACTTTCAGCAGACTGTGATCATAAAACGAATGGCAAAAGACCTCAACTTTGCTGTTGAGACTGTTGTCTGCCCAACGATCAGGGGAAATGACGGACTTGCCTTAAGTTCAAGAAACAGCTATCTTGACACACAACAGAGGAAGGCAGCTCAAGTGCTTTACCGGTGCCTTAACAGCACTGCAAATGCAATCATATCTGGTATAATAAAAAAGGAAGCGATAAAGAAAATGATGGATAGCATACTGGCAGCAGAGGCATTAATTAGCGCAGTGGACTATGCCTCTGCCTATGACCCTGAAACCCTCGATGAGGTTGAAGAGGCAAGAGGCGATGTCCTGATTGCCGTTGCCGCCCGTATCGGGGGAACAAGGCTCATCGACAATATGCTTATCAATACATGAAAACCGGAGGTAACATACATGATACAGCGGGTGCATGTCCAGATACTGGACAACTCGATACAGGATGGATTTTTGACCGACAGGGAACTCCAGAAGCCCGTCATCAACAAATTTCTTGCAGACGAACTGAAAAATGATCTGCTCTCATCATACCCGTCCATGGTTTCAGTCGAATACATCGATCTCTTCATGCACGGAGAAGATGAATATTTTAATGACATTTCTGAACTGATCCGTCAGGGTGCAGTGCATGCACCTGTTGTCCTCATAAACGGAATGCTGAAAATCCACGGTGGCATTTCACCAAGCGCAATAAAGAGAGAGGTCGAAAAAGTCCTTTTTTCAGGGCCGGTTCATTAGCCTGACCGGCAGAATCCGGCTTATGCTGAATTAGGGTTATAGATCGTCAAAGCCGACTTCCCTGTTGAGATGTGCACCTTCCAGTGAAAGATCACTTGCAATCTGGTGCATCACAAAGTAGGAGATCCTGTATTTTACGTCCTCAGGGATCTCCGTAAACACAATGCCCATCCCTGGTTCAGGTTCAATTTCAGTTGTAAGAAGGTTCTTGTAAATAACCTTGCCCTGTATTTCAACCGGGTCTTCCTG
>JBBIUL010000045.1:0-11409 GCA_037440265.1 Nitrospira sp.
AATCTTTCTGATCTCTGTGAAGGTTTCAATGCCGTTCATGTCAGGCATTATTAAATCGAGCAGAACAATATCAAAGTCATCCTGCGTGATTATATTGATTGCATCATTGCCTGAGACCGCCTGCGCAGCAAGGAACCCTTCATCCTCTAAAATTTTGGTGAGGACTTCCCTCATTTGAGCATCATCATCTACTATGAGAATTTTTTTATTGTCCGAATCAGGAACCAGGTTTTTTTGTTTAGTTTCCATAAGACTGTCGAAATGTATCGAGAAAATCAATTATTTTTGCTCTAATCTCTTCTCGTGCCCTGCGGAATTCGTTCATAATGTAGTCTTCTGTCCCGATGGTGCCGACCGGGTCGTCAATCGGCCAGTGGAGGCGTTTTATGCCGGCTGGAGTGGCAGGGCAGGACTCTTCGGCATTTCCGCAGAGGGTTATTATGATATCCATGGTCATGAGCAGTCCCGGATCGATCTCTTCGGATTTCTGACCGGAAATGTCGACTCCGGCCTCTCTCATGACGGCTGCAGCCCGCGGATTGATGCCCGCAGCCATAAGGCCTGCGCTGTAGGGTTCAAGGATGTCTTTCCCGAGATGTCTGGCAAACCCTTCCGCCATCTGGGAACGGCAGGAGTTTCCGGTACATAAGAACATAACTTTAATCATCGCTGTCTCTGTTATCTATTATAATAAAAACAGCAGAATATTTCGGGGGATCTGCCGAGGCAGCTTAAGTAATATGTTTGTCGATTATTAAAAGGTCACTGATTTCTGTTAAACTTTCAGATGCAGATAATACGGGTTGAAAACCTTGTCAGACGTTTCGGCGCCATCACAGCGGTTGATGATATCTCATTTTCAGTGGAAGAAGGCGCCATCTTCGGCTTTCTTGGACCCAACGGTGCTGGAAAAACCACTACGATCAACATTCTCTGTACACTCCTTGCACCAACCTCTGGCAAGGCATTTCTGAACGGTCATGACTGCGACCTGGAATCATCCGAAGTCAGAAAATCGATCGGCATAGTATTTCAGGACAGTTCTCTGGACAAAGACCTTACTGCACGGGAAAACCTTATCTTTCATGCATACCTTTACAATGTGCCGAAGGCGGAAAGAAAGAAGCGGGTGGAGGAGGTGCTCAGTTTCGTGGAACTCACTGAGCGTGGTGACGACCTTATAAAAAAGTTCTCAGGCGGCATGAAGCGGCGTCTTGAGGTTGCCCGGGGGCTGATCCACCGTCCCAAGGTGCTTTTTCTTGACGAACCCACGCTCGGGCTTGACCCGCAGAGCAGGACAAACCTCTGGGAGTTCATAACAGAACTGCCGAAAAAGCATAAGGTGACTATTTTCATGACAACCCACTATATGGAAGAGGCAGAGGTATGCGACAAGATCGCGATCATCGACAAAGGGAAAATCATCGCCTCAGGGACGCCCTCAGAACTCAAGAAAACCGTTGGGGGGGACATCATCTACCTCAGAACGAGCGACAATAAAAATTCTATGGAGGATATCAGAAAAGTTCTTGATGTTGATGTGTCGGAGAAGGACGGCGAGATTTATCTTTCAGCATTAAAAGGGGATGTCTGCATCCCGAAGATTATCCGTGAGCTGGGAGACAGGGTCCTTTCAGTCCGGATGCAGAGACCTACCCTGAACGATGTGTTCCTCAGACTTACCGGCAAGGAGATAAGGCCCGAGACTGCTACGACGGATGACAACGTAAAAGAAACGGTCCGATCCTACAGGAGAAGGCATGATAGAGACTAATGCGGTCTATGTGATCGTTGCCAGGGAATTCAAGAAGTTCATACGGGAAAAGACCCGTCTTTTTTCGATTATCGCACGTCCTCTCCTGTGGCTCTTCCTTGTCGGCGGCGGCATGTCAAGACTGGTGCCCGCAGGAGAAGGGGTGTCATACATACAGTTTATCTTCCCTGGCATCATCGGCATGACGATACTCTTCAGTTCCATATTCTCATCCATCTCGATCATATGGGACAAGGAATTCGGTTTTATGAAAGAGATCCTTGTCGCGCCGGTATCGAGATTTTCTGTAGTATTGGGAAAGGCAACGAGTGGCATGATACTCTCTACGGTCCAGGCAGCTATCGTGCTCTGTCTGTTTCCTTTTCTCGGGCTTGATTTAAGTCTCTTGCAGATTGCTGCTATTATTGTCATCTGCGCGATCCTGGCCTTTGCCATAGCAGCCTTTGGCATCCTGCTTGCCTCCTTCTATGACAGCTATGAGAGCTTCAGCGTGATCATGAATTTCATCGTCATGCCGATGTTCTTTCTCTCAGGGGCCATGTACCCTGTAAAGCTCCTTCCCTGGGTATTGAAGATATTCGCAAAGCTCAATCCCCTGACCTACGGAATCGACGCCCTCAAGAACGTCATCTTCCCCTATGAAACGGGGAGGATGGCTGCAGATTTCCCGCTTCTTCTTGACGTTGCTGTTATTACTGCGGTGTCAGTCGTCTTTGTGCTGATTGCAGGGAAGGTCTTTGAGCGGAAGGGGTAGGAAGAGGCAAATGATCGGTTTAATGTGAGACAGTGCTTCCCGATGCCATCCTTTTTTGCCTGTTATGCTCGTACCTGAGCTTTAATATCTCGACAAAAAGCGCGAATCCCATAGGCAGGTAGATATAGGCCTTCGGGACGTCTTTATGGACCCCTTCCAGGAAGATGGTAATGCCGATTGTTATCAGGAAGGACAGGGCAAGGATCTTGAGTGAGGGACGCTGCAGGATGAACTCGCCGATCGGTTTTGCAAAAAAGAGGATAGCGATGAAGGATACAAGAACAGAGGATATGATTATCCATATCGTCTCTGTCAGACCTATTGCCGTTATGACCGAATCGATAGAAAACACGATATCAAGCAGTACGATCTGTGAGATGACTGTGAAGTAACTTTTGTAACCTGATGCCCCCGCGTGTTGGTCTTCGTCTTTCAGTTCAATGGTATTATGGATTTCAGTGACTGCCTTCCAGAGAAGAAAAAGTCCTCCTGCAATAAGGATGATGTCACGGATTGAAAAATGCAAAACAAGTGGATCTTTCAGTCCCGCAAGGGCAAGGAGGACGAAGAGCATTATGATCCTTGCGGCCATGGCAAATGCAAGGCCTATGATCCTGGCCCTGTTCCTCTGCGATTCAGGGAGTTTGCCGGTGAAGATCGTGATGACAAGAATATTGTCCACGCCGAGGACCAGTTCGAGTCCAATCAATAGAGACAGCAGGGCGAGCGCGTCAGCCATGGCGTATTATTATTTCAGCCCGATTTTTTGCCAGAAGAGAAGACCCGGGCAGACGCCGGTGATTCCTGCAAAGGCGAACATCACTACCGGTACATACAGGAACCAGTGGGCCTTATCAAATCCTGTCAGCCAGATTCCTATAAAGACGACAGCTGAAATCGAAAGAAACTGCATCCGCAATGCGGTCATTTTATGCCTCCTGTAAAAAAAGATGGTTCAGCGTAAATATTGTATTATTGTTTTGCATTATATCATACATAGCAGGAGTCATGAAGGAGCCAATGTCGCTTCTGCAGGCCGGATGTCGTGGACGTGGATCGAAACCAGTGTTGGTCCGGGCAAAGGCCGGTTGCCGAACAACATGGGCAGAACACGCCTGTGCGTCGGTACCTTGATGCCGCCGAAGGTTCTGTAACTTTCACAGAAATGGGCTGCACGAGCCCATGAGCCTACGACTTCAGCTGTGTAATCAAGACGCCTGAGCAAAAGCTCTTTGTCAAAATAGAACACCTGCTGTTTCGAGTGGGTCGGAATGTCATCAGGGAATGTTACCAGCAGGCGGCAGACTGCCAAAGGATCACCCGGAGCAGGGTCTAGTTCCCTGATTATGAACCCTTCTCGCATGAATAAAAACGGGGCAGTAAGGTAGTTCCAGGTCGCATAGCCGGCAAAATATATAAAATCAAGAACGTCCCAGTAGAACTGGCGTCTGATTTCCTTGAATGCTTCCCGGGGATTGAGCCTTTGGGCAACGATGGTACCTGATATATCGGTAATGCGGACTTCGCTGCTGCCGATCAGATGGGCAGTCTGTCCGGGCTGCGGGAAGTCAAGAAACCTGAAAAGCGGTTCGCGGACAGAAGCCTGTATCCGGACATGGTTAAGGACCCGCTGCCGTTTTGCCGTAAACAAAAAACCGCTCGCCGAAATCTCGGCATGGAGGGAACCGATGCTGTTCCAGTAGAGGGCACCCCCGTGGGCTTCGATGATGTCATCAAGGATCTTCATGTCACGGCCCTTTTTATCATTTTACCAAAAAGGCATAGATTGCCTTGTGGGTCCCGAACTTGCCCTCGACATCAATGGTCTTCAGCTCTTGTATGGAAAAATACGGACTGAACAGGGACTGCATTTCGCTTTCAGAAGAGAAATACAAAATTGTATCAAGCGGAGTCTTCCGGTATTTGCCGGAACCGCCGAATGCAGGGCTGTCTTCGCTGAAGCAGACCGACAGGTAATGCCCGCCATGGTTAAGAAGATGGCAGACATTGTCGATGTACTTTTTCCTGTATTCCGGATAGATATGATGCAGGAGCTGCCAGTCATAGGCGAAATCGAACCGTTCGGTGATTCCATGCATGTCACCCAGCACATCCAAGACCATGAACCTGCACCGGATGTTCTTTTTTTCTGCTGTTTTTCTTGCGATGTCGATAGCGGTTTCTGAAAAATCAATGCCAGTAACGTCAAACCCCTTGCCGGCCAGATAGATCACATAGTTGCCTGCACCGCAGCCCAGTTCAACAGCCCTGCAGGGTTTTATCTTGCCTTCGGCAACAATCTGCTCAAGGACCGCTGGAGGGCTTTCAGTGTTCCATGGAATATTTTCAAGAGGGATGTTTTTATAGATGTGTTCCATCTGGTCTCGTATCATGATGAGCTCCTTCGTTGATACATCAGCCTGTTGAGCCGGTCATCGGGAACGGTTATATTCATGTCATCTCCGCAAGGCGAAACTTGACAACAGAACTATCCGGCAAGTTTAAACCCCTTTTCGAGCATCTTCATCATGCTTAGAGGGATCACATGAACATCGTTGCAGCCATATTTCTCAAGGATCTTCTGTGCCTCCCGGGCCCTGTTGCCTGAGCGGCAGTGAAGATAGATCTTCTTTTTTGATTTCTTGATATCCTTCAGGATGTCAACGCCTTTTCCTTTGGAGAGATCGGACAGCGGTATGTGCACCGCGCATTTGAACCTGTTCTGCTCCCACTCTCCTTTTTCCCTGATGTCGATGAGCTGTGCTTTTTCCCCCCGCAGTTCCCTCAGTATTTCCGGATAGTCATCCTTTTTGTCATCGAAAAGAAAGTCAAAATCTATCATTGTAGCTCTCCATTAAAGTTTACATGGTTACTGTAACTATATTAAATGCTGCTTTGACCAAACGACAAGACCGAATCAGAGGATGAAGCCTTCATGTCAGAAGATCATTCTTTTGTTACGGTCCTGTTACATGCTGCAAAAGCTTTTGCGTACGCCTGATCCCTGAACCTGAAAACATATTTTCCGGGAATACGTTCATATTCCAGCGGTACGGGATGGGTTATGTCCCATATGACCAAAGGCGCTGCAGAGATAAGACCGATGAGTAAAATGAGATAGTTGTTCCAGGCGCCTGACATGCCGGTAATGAGCACAGACGCCCCGACAAGGATCGGGAGCATATTACGTGTCCGGTATTTAAAAGAGATGCTCTTCAGACATTCGCAATGAGCAGGAGCCTTGAGGGTGTGAAGTCCTGCTGCACGGTCGGGCGCGTGGAAAAAGGTCATGATCGAAGAATGTTTTCTGCCGAATACATCATGTATTTCAAGGCAGTCAAAACTTGCGTCAAGCGGTTTTCTGCAAATGATGCAGCCATCAGGGAATAAAGGATACTGTTCATCATTTACTTCAACGGTATAAAGACGTTTCATGTTTAGTAACGCAAATCAGCCTGAAGCGAGTCCCCTTGCATCCAATCTGAATGCTGAAATTCTCCGGTGCAGGGCAGATACACCCAAAGAAATACCTTTTTTTCATGTCCGCGGACGACCAGGTCCGCAATTCCTGATGAATCTTATAGCGTCTTCATGTTTGAAGAAAATGGCAAAATCAATATGCCTGAACTCAGCAAGCGTTGAGAGCATGCGTGCAAGTCCGAATCTGACGGTATGTTCAGGATTTACGATTACAGCACATTTTTTGCCGAACTTCGGGTGAGACCCCAGCATGACCGCGATCTGTTCCATTTCGTCGTATGTTCTCGTTTCATCCGAGTCAAAAACATCCATTAACAGGTTATACCCGGGAAGAAACAGGGGGTCATCAAGGGCATTTTTGTAGTTATTATACGTTTCGATGAATGAATAATTCCCTGCAGCCCTGCAGTGCGCATATCCATCTTCTATGGTATAGGTTACCGGCATGTTAATAAACGGTCCTGTGCTGTTCCTGTAACGGCATCGAAATTAATTTTTTGCCCTTTTAAATTCAATTTTATAGGCCTTAAATACCTTGCCATCCTGTCTGCCCTTGACTTCGACATAAGCACCAACCCTGACTCTGCCGTATTCTTCGTCTATGTAGGTATCTTCCGAAACTGCTACCTGCCTGCCGCTTATTGTCCAGATACCTGTCAGCCCGTCAGGAAGTTTCTCTATCGTACCATAAAATTCAATTTCATAACTTTCGTGACGATCATAATCTTTTCCCCCTCCTTTTTCATAACTACTGCCGAAAACCGCTGATGCAGGGAAGAGAAAAATGATTGCTGCGAAAACAAGTATAATCAGCGGCATTTTCATGAAAGCGAACATGCTGGTCTCCTTTGTTGCGGTGTTGATGTAACACACGGCCTGTCATACAAGCAAAACTGACAGGAATAGTTTTACACGGCTATTCTATTTTCTTAACCTCCATAGACTTTAGGTCAAGCGAAAAAAACTGATTCTTTTCATTGGAGATTATGAGCCTGCCGTTTTTTTCTTTTATTTCGATTATCATGACCCATTGTACGTCCTGTTCCAGGGCAGGATCAAGCCTTATAGAATATATCTTTATTTTCCATATAACTGTATTTGATACAATGTCTCTTGCTTCAATATAGGCATTCTGCATTTTCCTGCCGAAATCATAAGACGCTTTGTATTCGGTGTTCCCTGAGATCAGTTTGTCAGGATACTCAACAAAGGCCCTTTTGGCAAAAAGAGGGGCATGGAGAATTGTGATAAAGAAGAAAACAGTAAAAGCTATTCTCAGTTTCACGTTATGTTTTTCATCAAGCCTGATATTTTGCAGGAGTTCTCACTGCAGCGTTTCCTTAAGGAATTGCGTGAACCGTCTCCATGACTGTTCATCAGCATCTTTCCGATAAGCATCAGAACCGAAGACGGTAAACCCATGGGGGGCGCCGCCATAGGTAACCATTTCATGCGGAACGCCTTTTTCATTTAGTTCTTTTGCCAGTTTTGAAAAATCATCCATGGTAATGTTTACGTCTGATGTGCCATGAAGGATCAGCATCCTGCCCTTTGCTTTTGCGTAATCCTGTCCGGCAGGAGTACCCAGACCGCCGTGGAAAGTGACAAATCCCTTCAGATCTGCTCCTGATCTGGCGAGTTCAAGCACGGCAGCGCCGCCAAAGCAGTATCCCATGGCAACTGCATTGCCGACATTGGCGCCTTTAGACTTTGCCGTTTCAAGCGCTCCTTTCAGCAGGGAGCGCATTTTCTCTCGGTCGTTGTAGAGTTCACCGGTATGCTGGCGTTTGTCCTTTAACTCTGTCGGCCTCACTCCTGCGCCAAAGAGATCTGCGGCAAATACCGCATATCCTGCATCTGCGAGCATATTGGCCCGTTTTATTTCATATTCGGTCAGACCGTCCCAGTCATGGATAAGCAGTATGAAAGGCGCTTTTGGGGAAGGGCTGACATAATATCCCTCATAGTCCTGACCACTAACTTTATAGTGAACTGGCCCGCCTCCGGCTAACACAGGGGGTGAGACAAAAAGCAAGAGAAAAAGCGTTAATACATATTTCATGGCGACCTCCTTTTTCTTCATTGTATCATGATTCCCGCTGACTGTCTTTTTATAGTATCGGTTCCATACAAATACGACATGCCTCCACTTTTCATGAGAACTCGACTAACTTGCGTTTGATGCCTTTTCAATGATGTCTTCTGCATTTTCAAGAAATCGTCTGAGCTTGTCTTCTTTGTACGGACCAGAAAGGTCGCTCCCGACCTCGACGCGTACCCTGCTGCCTTCAAACTCCAGAAATGGTTTTCCTAACTTATCGAGCTGCATAATGGCATTCGTAACTGCCGGTTCCAGCAATTGCCTTGCAAATTCCGGTTCAGTGCTGGATACCTTGAACCTGCGGCTGAAGTCACTCTCAGGCAGTTCGATAACATCTTTGTCCTTACCCAGGATGACTTTGCCCAGGATGTTCTTCCTGCTGATTTCGAGCCATCTGCACCGTTGATTTACTCTCGCATCCATGCGCGTAAAGGCGTTTTTATGTTCGCTGCCTTGCTCAAAACTAATCATGCCGATCCATGCATTTCTGGCATAAAACAATACAGGAGACGTTCCATCCATTATCAGGAAGGCTCCGGGCCTCATGCCAGCAATACGTTTGAGGAGAGGATACAGCCGCACACGCCGTCTTAACTCCCTGAAGCCTATCATGGTGAGGAAAGGCACAAGGAATACTGCGAAAAAAAATATTATCCCGCAAATTGAAACAGGGAAATGTGTCTGGTTGTATTGGTAGCCATAATAGACCCAGTAGACCATGGCTGAAACAAGGAACAGGTAAACAGGCAGCGCCGGTACGCTCAGTCTTGGGGGAGACCCGCTTTGTTTTTCCAATTTTGCGCGAAACTCTTCCGGTCTCTGGAAGTCATCTGGCAAGTCGGCAATAAACGGACTGCCAACGACCTTTGTTGGCTGCTTGCTCTCTTTCTCCCAGTTTGCCTGCAATTGATGCGTTGCTTTTTCCAGTCTTTCCCTGTCTGTTGAACCCCCCATAACTCTTCGCACTTCCAGATACTTCGGGCCGCCCTGATCAATGCGCCACTTCATCTCCTTTTTATACTGTTCCTCAAAATGAGAAGCGAATTCCTCTTTTGAAATCGTTATCCTGCCGGTCTTTCTTGTTTCGGTGAGAACTCTTTCGAACAGTTCATCGAGAGAACTCCTTTTGGAGTAAATCTTTGTTTGATTCGGCATATGATCAACCTCGTCTCCTGCAGGCGCGTTTGATACAGTTAGGCTCCCGCCATCATTGTACTGGACAAAGATATCAACCCATATGCCCTGTATCGGATGGTCGTAAATTACTCCGGACATCTGTTGAGAAGGGTGTGCAAACCCCGAAATAATCAGTGATGGAATTTCCAGACATTCGTAATGCCCTGCTGGTTCAAACCCCTTTTGATTAAATGAATAAATCAGGCCTTCGATCTTGCTCTCATCCCTCCATTTTGGCTTTTCAACCGGCGATAGATTGATTTGAAGAACAGGTCGAGAAGTGAGCTTTTTCAGATACCCCAGAACCAGATATCCTGCTATAACCGCAGTTCCGGCCATTAAAAGGAAAAGAATAAAGGTTGTCATATTGTCATTCTGAATTCAGATACGCTTCAATATATTCTTTTGTCTCATTATTCACCGTATCCATTACCACTTCGAGCGCGATAAACCCTTCTCTGGAAATGATAAAGGTCATTTCTCTTTCAGACAAGCGTCGTCCAAGCCTGCGTTCAGCCTTGCGCAGAATGGCTTTCTGGAATGATTGTATTGTTCGACAGCTGTTCTTCTGGTTCATAATCTGTTGATCTCTCACAGTTCCGGAACCCCTCCGCTTACCCCAGGGCAGCTTAATGTACTCTTACGCCTTTTTCAGTCAGGAATCCCTTGATGGCTTTCAATGAGACCGAAGGATCAATGCCGATCATGGAGCGGCCTCGTTTTGATTCGATGATGAGAACAGCCTGAGGCTTTCCTGCCTCTTTGTTTATTACATCTATTTGACAATCATAGAATCTTGAAGAAAATCCACGGGAGATATAAGTATCTGACACCTCGACAAGAGGACGAAAATATTTATGAAGAAAATGAAATCCGGCCGCTGCCGCAATCACTACACCGAGAGCGCCAAATAGACGCAGCGCCTGATAATAATCTGAAGATACAATCCAGATGAAGATTAATGATGCCACTATTATGAGAATCATCAGGCGATTAAAACCGTGCTGTATGGCTTTCATTTCCGACGGAGGCAATATTTTTGGCTCTCGCCACCTGAAATGAGTTCTTGAAAAAATAATCATAATCCTCTCTGTCTCCTGCGCAGCATGATTGCGAGCAGCAGCATGAAAAGGGGCGCGGTGACTGCCCATGGAAAGCCGAGGAAGAGCAGGCTTTGAGAGAACGTTGGATAAAAGTATACGATGCTGATGAGCGGGGTCACGAGCGCATGAGCAATAAGGGACCTCCTTACCCACCTCTCAAAGCCAACATTGCTCAGCGCTGGAACGGCAAACATTGCTGCAATGCCCATGGAGATGTACCCCACCGCGTCATAATCCCAGAACAAGGAGTGAGGGGTTTGTTCGAGGACGCGGATAGCCTCTGACGTTCCGCTTATCCTGGCGGGGATCACGGTTGCGAGCTGTACTACATAATTTGCAGTCACAAATACTGCATAAATAATCGTGAAGATCAGCGATGCATGGGTCCAGAACTGTTTGTCCTTTTCTGTCACGTGGTGAAGCGAGAGCATTTCCAGAACAAAGGGGATGACGATGCAGAGAGACGTCCCGTAAATTAAAATCTCGTCAAGCGGGAAATGGAGCACTCCCGCAATCTGCAACAACTGCACGATAACATATGAGACGGTTGATGCGAACGCGGCCAGACCTGACCAAAACCCTATTTTGTTAATTGATGTGGTCATTGTATCATTCCTTAATTAACTTGATGTATTTTTCTGTTCAGAAGTGAAAGTGAACATGCATAAGACTATAGCAAAAAAAACACAAAGTGTCAGGAAGGCTAAGGGAAAACGAAGCCTATAATCACAATAGCCAAAATAATGCCGGCAAAAGACTATGAACGCAAGATTTTCTTTTTTCCTCAAACAAATTCCATTTCTTTATCATAAATTATTCTTTCTTGTCGTTAATAAAATACTTTGGCTCTGCGGACAGTGTATCACTATCCGCAGAGCCGTATGTTGGCAGATTATTTTTCGCAGCACAATCAGCAGTTCGCTAAAACCATTATGCTTTTATCAAGCAAGGTCAAAGCGATCCAAATTCATGACTTTGTTCCACGCAGCCACAAAGTCGAGCACGAACTTTTCCTTTGCAT
>JBBIUL010000046.1:0-11397 GCA_037440265.1 Nitrospira sp.
AACAAGGAAATCGACTGGCAGAATATTATTGTCTTCTGGGCAGACGAAAGGTGTGTGCCGCCCGATCATGCTGACAGCAATTTCGGCAATGCCTTCAAGCTTCTTTTTTCAAAGGTGCCTTTGCCTCGGGCAAACATACACAGGATACGGGGTGAAGAAGAACCGGCCAGCGCCGCAAAAGATTATGAAGATGAAATCAGGGCGGTCTTTCCGGAAAATGAGTTTCCTGTCTTTGATCTTGTTATACTGGGGATGGGCAGTGACGGGCACACTGCATCTCTTTTTCCGGGTGCACCCATCCTTGACGAGAAAAAAAGACTGGCAGCACCTGTATTTGCAGAACATCCCGGTAGCTGGAGGGTCTCGCTCACGCTTCCAGTGATCAACAGTGCAAAACAGATACTTTTCATCGTGACAGGCAAGGCTAAAGCAGCGATGCTTGCAACAGTCCTGAACAGCAGGAATGATCTTTCACTCCCTGCCTCACTTGTCAGCCCTCATACCGGCAGCTTGACGTGGCTCGCAGATACAGATGCAGCTTCGCTGCTCAGCAGAATGTCGTGAGCCCCTATTGCTCGAACAATTTCAGGTACTGTCCGAGGCCTTCTTTTTCCAGCTCTCCCTTCGGAATAAACCGGAGCGCTGCAGAATTCATGCAATAGCGAAGCCCGGTCGGCTTTGGGCCGTCATTAAAGACATGCCCCAGATGTGAATCCCCGTATCTGCTCCTGACCTCTGTCCTTTTCATAAAGAGGCTCCGGTCTTCTTTTTCAATGATATTCCCGGGTTCAAGCGGTCTGGTAAAGCTTGGCCAGCCGGTGCCTGAGTCATACTTGTCGGTCGAACTGAAGAGCGGTTCTCCGGAGACAATATCAACGTATATCCCCTCTCGTTTGTTGTCTGCATATTCATTTCTGAAAGCAGGTTCAGTGCCATCCTCCTGGGTCACCTTGTACTGCACCGGCGTCAGTATTTTTTTCAGTTCCTGTTTGGACGGTTTCACAAAGCTCCTCCATTTTTCCGTTCTCCCCTGCCCGCCTGTTCCCGGGGAACCCGCTTCGTCATTCCATGTCTTCTTGAGAAACTGGTCACGACCCGAGTTGAAGCGGTAGAATTTATAACGGACAGGGTTCTTTTTGTAATAATCCTGATGATACTCCTCGGCAGGATAAAACATAGCTGCAGGGAGAATCTCGGTAGCAATCGGCTTCCTGAATTTACCGGAACGCTGCAGGGCATCTCTTGATTTCAGGGCAAGTTCCTTTTGTTCAGGGGAATGATAAAAAATTGCCGACCGGTATTGAGCGCCGCGGTCGACAAACTGTCCTCCGGCATCAGTAGGGTCGATCTGCCGCCAGAAAATATCAAGAAGTTTTTCATACGTGATCTTCCCAGGGTCGTATGTTATCTGCACAGCCTCAAGATGTCCTGTCCTGCCGGCAGATACCTCCTCATAGGTAGGGTTTTCCTTATGCCCCCCGGTATAACCTGAAATTACCTCGCTGACACCGTCCATCTTTTCAAAGGGGGTCTCCATGCACCAGAAACAGCCCCCTGCAAGGGTAGCTTTTTCTGTTTTTTGGGTCTTGCCCTTTGCTGTTGGCTGATTCTCCGAATAGGTAATTCCGAAAAACAGGACAGGCAAAACAAACAAACAAAACACCAATAAAATCTTAAACATAGTATCTCCTTTATTTATTATACCATGTTCAAGTGATTATGCAGAATCTTTGAAATGAAAGGCCGATGTCAGTCCGGCTATTTATTCTTGTTGCCGTCCTGGTGATATTCAAAATCTTCAAAGCAATTTGCAGGACAGCCCCTGCATCCGTATGCCATCGGGTCTTTCAGGTCAGAAGTACTACGACAGCAACTCTTTTCATGCTCCTTGAATTCACCCACAGCAGTCTGCCACCAGTTGAATTTTTTTCCGCAATGACGACAAATTTTAATAACTGCCTCCGTTACCCATATTATATTTTTTTGCAAAGAGATGCATTACATCTCCCTGCATATATTGTATCTTTTTATCCGCAGGCTCGCAAGGAATGCTGCAGAATACATCACCAGACCAGCATCAAGGTTTAGAAATTTATTTCTTAATACCTGTTCAGCCGCCAGTCATAATCCTGATAATCGATCTTCAGCGTCTCGGCATGTTCCATCAGAAATTCCCGGTCCTCATGCTCATGGAGAAATGAGGCGACAAATCTGATGCGGTCTGCTTTTGTGTCGCCGAAGTCTCCGGCGTACCACTTGAATATTTTTGACAGTGATACCCTGCCTCTTTCCCTGTTAATTTCTGCACCGCCAGCGTTGAGAAAGGTCCTGCCTGCAACGTCCAGTTCTTCATCAAGGTGCTCAGCGGTATAGAAATCAATCGGTGGACATGACGACGACGCGCAGACCAGAGCAAAGTGAATGCGGGGTTCAAGCGGACTCACCGCAAACCTGCTTCGCGGATCATTTTTTCTGAACATCCTCGCGAGTGATCCGGGAGGACGGTTGTTGTTCCGAAGGATGCCGTGCTCTATGTCATCAGGACTGAATAAGAATTCTCCCACCCGGTATTCAATCCTCCTGAAGAAATGAAATACCTCCTTTACAGAGTCTTTGATACCGAGTTCTATGACCCCATGGATGACTATTACATTATAGAGATTCACCCAAAATGCTATCTGTTCCGCCCTTGTCTGAAGTGATGCAATATGCATATCTCTGAGCGCATAGCTCAGGGTAAGATACTCCTGATACACTTCCGAGCTCCTCATTTTTTCATATGCCACTCTCCCGTTCGGGGTATCAAAGAAAGCCCCCCTGAGGATGTTCATCGAAGCCTTCAGTTTCCCGCCGATTTCACCCGGTGAGATGCCGGCAACCGGGTTCCCTTCGTTAAGGATTATTTTATACACAAGGAATTTCCCTTTACGCGAATGCTCCTCCTCAGCCTGCCTGTCCTTTTTGCGCTTCGCCTGAATAAGGGCGACTACACTGTTTATATACCCTATATGCGTAAATGCCTGCGGGAAATTGCCGAGCGGCTCTTTCCAGACCATATCGTATTCTTCGGCGAACAGTCCGAGATGATTCGCCGTCCTCTGAACGTTGTGGAGCAGATGCTCTGCTTCATCAATCCTGTCAAGGGCAATAAGGGTATCAATCAGCCAGAAGGTGCAGAGGAGAAAGGTCCCTTCGTTTCCTGACAGTGCGTCTTCAGTTCTGTACCGGTAGAGGAACCCGTCATGCCCGAGTTCCCGCATGACCGCTTCAATCGTCGAAACAACCCTCGGATCATCATGCGGAAGAAAACCCAGCAGCGGTATCAGCAGGTTACTGGCGTCAAGTGCCTCTGTCTCATAGTGTTGCACAAATGCCTGTTTCTTCTCACTCCAGCCTTTCTCGAAAACTTCTGTTTTTATTTCAGCGGCTGTTCGCTCCCATTTCCCGATGTCGGCAGCAAACCCATATCGCTTTGCGATAATAATTCCCCTGTTGAGGGCGACCCAGCACATAACCTTCGAATAGACAAACTGATACGGACCTCCCCTTACCTCCCATATCCCTGAATCCTTTTCTCTCCAGTGTTCTGCCGCATGATCACATATGGCCATGAGAAAAGGCCAAAGCCCTTCGTCGATCTTCCCGACATAATCAGACAGTGTAAGGGCAGCGTCCATAAGCTCCCCGTAAATATCGAGCTGTCTCTGTTGTGCTGCGCGGTTGCCGATACGGACAGGTCTCGATCCCTTGTATCCGTCAAGGTGTGTCAGTTCTTTTTCAGTCAGGTCGTCTTCACCTCTGAGTCCGTACATTATCCGGAGTCTGTCGGCGCCATGCTCTGAAAGCAGTTTCTTAAGCCATCTGAAATATCCTTCCATCTCAGTCATGTGGCCGAGATTGAAAAGCGCCTGGAGCGTAAACGAGGTATCACGGACCCAGGTGTATCGGTAGTCCCAGTTGCGCTCACCGCCGATCTCCTCGGGGAGTGAGGTAGTAGCTGCTGCTGCAATGGCGCCAGTCGGCTCATAGGAGAGGAGCTTGAGCACAAGCGCTGAACGGTCAATCATTTTCCTGTAAGGACCGAAATCCAGTTTCCTCCCGGTCTCGCTCTGCTTCAGCCAGTTCTGCCAATAACGCATGGTTTCCTGGAGCAATTTTTCTGCCTGTTCAAAGGCGGCAGGGGAAGGGGTTCCGTAACCAGAGCGAAGGTGAATGCACTCTCTGTCTCCTTTAGCCATCTGCCACTCGCCTTCGGTAAACCCGTTGTTCTTCCGTAACGGGCGCCGGCAGGAAAGCACCAGAGAGTCATTGCCGCCGGCAGCAACCGCCCCGCTGCCATGCAATTCAATGTTCGTTGCTGAACGGGCATAATCAAATCGTGGATCAAAAAGAAGCTTAACCGTCACGGTTCCTTCGGTCACTTCAATAAGCCTGAAGAGATGATGTCCTTCTGCCTCATTTTCATTAAGAGATACAGGCATAAAATCGGTAAGCTGGAGCACTCCGGAGCGCGTCCTGAATCTTGTCCGCAATATGTTTGTGCCCTCAATGTATTCGGCGGCAGCATCCCGGTCATCGGCAGGACAAACAGAAAACCTGCCGCCGTTCTTGTCGTCGAGCAGCGCGCCGAAAACACTCGGCGAATCGATATACGGAAGACAGAACCAGTCTATGGACCCGTCAAGCCCTACAAGGGCTATGGTGCGGAGGTTGCCGATAATCCCGTAGTCACTGATTTTTTTGTACATCAGCAGCCTTCTCTGTCCAGAACATCAGAGGTCAGACAACAAAACCATATCAACAGATCTCCTGCAACAAGGAGAGGAGGAGTGAGACATCCACAGGTTTTTTCAGAACGCTTACAGCATTTCCGAATTCGAGCGCATCAAGCCCTGTCAATGCGATGATGTTTATATGCGGATTCACTGACTGCAACTCCCTGATCAAAGACCCTGTTTCTACAGAAGGCATAATAGTATCGATGATCGCAACAGCAAGCTTATCATTATTTTCTCGATAATAACTTCTAAACTGCTCACTGTCATTAAACACAGTGGCATCGTACCCGTTTTTGTTCAGAATATCCTTAATCAGCCGAAGTACCGGGATTTCGTCATCAAGAACGACAATTTTGACAGGCGACAGCGGCAGGTAAATAGTAAAGGTCGTCCCTTTGCCGACTGTGCTGTCAACCGTAATATAGCCGCTGTGCTCCTTTACAATACCCCAAACTGTTGCAAGGCCAAGTCCTGTGCCCTTTCCCTCTTCTTTTGTAGTAAAGAAGGGATCAAAAATACGGGTCAAGTTCTCCCTGGGTATTCCCGTGCCAGTGTCCTCAACACTCAAGCAGATATATTCGCCTTCTTTAATGCTGGCAGGGACTTTTATGATATTGCTGTTAAGTCGGACAAGGGAGGTTTTAACGGTAATCCTGCCGCCGTTGGGCATGGCATCTCTGGCATTGACAAGCAAATTCATAATAACCTGGTCCATCTTGCTTCGGTCCGCATTCACCCTTGGAATAGATTGGTGCAGATCCTTGATAATTTCGATATTTCTCATAAGCCGCCCAATCATATCTATTGTTTCTTCAATCACTGCATTTATTTTGAGTGATGTTATTTCAAGCTTGCCCCTCCGTGCAAAGCTCAGCAGTTTGGATATCATTGAGTTGCCCATTTTGGAGGACGATTCAATCATTCTAACCAGGCTGACGATATCAGGCGAAAGCTCTCTTTCATATTCAAGAATGAGCTGAGCAAACCCCGAGATTGCACTGACTATGTTATTAAAGTCGTGGGCTATTCCGCCTGCAAGCCGCCCGATGGACTCCATCTTCTGGGAATGGAGCAGCTGGCTCTGAAGCCTCTTCTTTTCAGTAATATCTCTGTGAATAGACTGAATGTATACTTCATCATCAACACTTATGGCCTTAGAGCTGATCTCGAGGTTTATTTTCGCGCCATCCCCCCTGCAGTACTCAGATTCATAAACAAGTGCTTCTCCGCTTAGCAGTCTCTGCATCCGCTCTTCAAGGACGGCCTTATCGACACCGGGCTCCAGGCTTTCAACATGCTTCCCAAGCACTTGCTCTTCATCATAACTGTAGATTGCAGACACCTGTTCATTTGCATTGATAATCTTACCCGTTCTGTCCGTGATGATTATTCCGTCATTCGCATACTGATAGAGGGTCTTAAGAAGCTGCCCTGTAATTTTCAGGTCTTTGTTCGCCTGCGAAAAAGCCTTCTCCAGAGTTGCCTGTTTTTGCTTTTTCTCAACAGCCTCACCCCGTTTGGCTATCCCCTTATTAATTATGTTTTTTATAACATTGCAGTCAAATGGTTTTAATACATAATCAAGAGCTCCGTACTGCAGGGCTTCCTGTGCTGTTTGGATGCTGGCATATGCAGTGATAATAATGACCTCTGCATCTGGATGAGTCTCTTTTATTGTTTTCAGGGCTGAAATACCATCCATGTTTGGCATCCTGATATCCATGATCACCACATCAAAATCCTGTCGTGATGAAATGATGCTCAATCCTTCAACCGCATTTGATGCGGTCGTTATCTCATAGGTGTCCTTAAGCGCCATATTCAGCGCTTCCCGGATCGAGAACTCGTCGTCCACTATCAGCACTCTGTTTGATTTCGCTATCATAAGTAATTACTCCTAATGAAGAAACAACGCATACTAGTATTATTTCCCTATAACAGAATAAATATGTCAAGCAAAAAAACAGATAACGTGCTCAGCATGCGTAAAACTCTGTCAATCGCACGCCCGGCCTTTGAGATGAAAGATGAATTTCAGGGCTTTCTTCACCTTGTCTGAAAATATCTTGCCGGAGAAATAATTGCCGACCACGCGCTTGTTTATCTCGGCAAGCGTCGGGTACGGGTGAACCGCACCGGCAAGAGCTGAAAGTTTGACCTTTCCGTTCATCACCGCAACCCATTCATTGATGAGTTCACCTGCATGGGGGCCGAGGATCTGAATGCCGATCGGCTTTTCTTTTTCGTCAAGGAGGAGCTTGACCTTTCCGACCTCTTCTCCTTCAGCAAGGCTCCTGTCATTGGCACGAAACTCTTCCGACCAGACAGAGTACCGGATGCCTGCCTTCTTGGCCCTTTTCTCATTCATGCCGATGCTCGCAAGCTCTGGGTCTGTATACGTGCACCAGGGCAGATAGGTATAATCTGCCTTCCGCGGCAGACGGAGGACAGCGTTGCTCAGCACAATGCCTCCCTCATAACCGGCAGCATGGGTAAATTGGTGCTCGCCGGTCACATCGCCCGCAGCAAAAATATGCCTGTGGTTCGTCCGCAGCCTGTCGTCTGTTATCAAACCCTTTTTGCCGATTTTGACAGAAATCTTCTCCAGGCCGAGCCCTCCTACATTCGCCTGCCTTCCGAGAGCTACAAGCAGTTTCTCAGATCTCAGCGAGACTGTCCTTCCCTCCCCGTTTCTGAAAACAACCTCGCGTTCCCTTCCCTGATCCTTTACCCCGAGGACCGTTGCCTTCAGGTGGAACACGACTCCTTCTTCCTTGAGCACATCCATAAGAAGATCTGCCATATCCTTGTCCTCCCTGCTCAATATCTGGCCGCTTCTCTGGATCACGGATACTTTTGTTCCCAGCCTGTTGAATGCCTGGGCCATCTCGATCGCTATCGGCCCGGCACCAATAACGGTCATCGTCCCGGGAAGTCTGTCGAGCGAAAATATCTCCCTGTTCGTTATGTATTCGGTGCTTTCAATGCCGACAATCGGCGGGACTGCAGGCGAAGAGCCGGTAGCAATAACCCATTTTCCTGCAGTATATTTCTTTCCGTTCAGGCGGATTGAATGCTCATCTGTAAACTCTGCATTGCCGAACTCTACCCTGACACCGAGTTTGCAGAACCGTTCTGGTGAGTCATGTTCCTGTATCGTGCTTATGACTGACTGAATCCGCCTTGCAACATCCTTATAATCAACCGGTTTCAGGTCAAACCCGGGCAGCCCGAACTTTTCTGCATGTCTGATCATATGATAAATGCGGGCTGTCCTTATAAGTGTCTTGCTCGGTACGCATCCGTAATGCAGGCAGTCTCCGCCCAATGCCTTTTCTTTCTCGACAAGGAGCGTTCTGGCTCCGAACTGGCTTGCGCCTGCGGCAACGGTAAGCCCTGCTGCGCCTCCACCAAGGATCCCTATGTCAAAATCATTGTCCGGCATTGCAGCCTCCTTTTACCTTTTTGTCAGCGGCCCCGGTTCAGGACCTGATATTATCAGTTTCAGTGCCCGGTCCACTGGTTTCCCACCCCTCTTTTCTGCTTAAACCATGCAATTATTTTTTTTGCAGCAATCGGAAATATGCCGAGCAGAACAAACGCCGCTAATAGCCCGGGTGAAAGAATTCCTGAAAGAGAATCGATCTTTGCAAGCTCCTTGCCTGCATTGACATAAACGATGGTCCCGGGAAGCATGCCCACCTGTGATACCCAGAAAAAAGTCCTGAGGGGGATCTTTGTCAGTCCCATCGCCAGATTGATGAGCCAGAACGGAAGAATCGGGAGGAGCCTCAGCGTAAAGAGATAAAATGCCCCTTCTTTTCGGATCCCCTCGTTTACGGTATTGATTTTGTCGCCGAATTTCCCCTGTATCCAGTCCCTCAGTATGAACCTTGAGACCATACATGCCAGGGTAGCTCCGACGGTACTGGCAAAGGAAACCACGATCGTCCCTGCCATAAGCCCGAAAAGCGCCCCCCCTGCAAGCGTCATGACTGCTGCCCCGGGGAGTGAGAGGGAAGTAACAGTGATATAGATAAGCATATATGAACCGATAACAAGGACTCTGTTTTCGGCATACAGTTCAGAAAACTTCGCCTGCGATTCTTTTATATAGGAGAGCGAAAGATATGCTCCCAGATCAAAGATTATGAAGACAGCGACAAGTGCGGCAATGACTGCAAGAACCGCGATCTTCTTCGCATTTTTTTTCATTGACTGCAGCCTCCCCGAATAAAAGAATCTGCCTGAACACGGAACCCCCGCAGAGAAAGCGCCCGCGCATCAGTCTCTGATATTTACCTAAAGTATATCAGACCGGTGACGGGCAGGCTATTTTTGACTGATTTCAGAGCCCGTTCATCACCACGTTCGTCGTGCGCATGACCTGCAATGATCAGCATTGTGTTACCCTGCAGGGACTTTTTAACCGCGCCTCATTTCCTTGAATTTATTGATGAGACCGTTCGTGGAAGAGTCATGCGAGGATACTTCAGAGTCATCCGGCAGTTCAGAGAGTATCTTCTTTGCAAGCTGCTTGCCGAGTTCAACGCCCCACTGGTCAAAACTGAACACATTCCAGACCACTCCCTGCACAAAAATCTTGTGCTCGTACAATGCGATAAGGCTCCCTAATGACCGCGGTGTAATTTTCTTCAGCAGTATCGTATTAGTCGGCCTGTTTCCGGGGAACACCCTGAACGGAGCAAGCCTTGCAATTTCACTTTCATCCATACCGGCCTTTCTCATCTCACTGACAACCTCATCCTCATTTTTCCCTTTCATAAGCGCCTCTGTCTGGGCAAAAAGGTTTGAAAGCAGGATATGGTGATGCTCACCGACAGGATTGTGGCTTATGGCAGGCGCGATGAAGTCGCACGGTATGATCTTTGTCCCCTGATGGATAAGCTGATAAAAAGAATGCTGACCATTGGTGCCGGGTTCGCCCCAGATGATCTGTCCGGTCTGATAAGATACCCTCTCACCGCTCCGGTCAACGTTCTTGCCGTTGCTCTCCATGTATGCCTGCTGAAAATAGGGCGCAAGCCGGTGCAGGTACTGGTCATAGGGAAGGACAGCCTCTGTATGTGTGCCGAAGAAATTGCTGTACCAGATGCTGACAAGCCCAAGGATGACGGACATATTCTTTCCCGGTTCGGTTTCCCTGAAATGCCTGTCCATCGCATATGCGCCTTCCAGAAGTTCCGTGAAATTCTCATAACCGATCGTGCATGCGATAGACAGCCCTATCGCTGACCAGAGAGAGTACCTTCCGCCAACCCAGTCCCAGAACACAAACATGTTTGCAGGGTCAATACCGAATTTCACAACCTCTTCCTCATTGGTTGATACTGCAACAAAATGGTTTTTCACGAATGCTTCGTCTTTTGCAGAATCAAGGAACCATTTTCTCGCAGTGCGTGCATTCGTCATGGTCTCCTGAGTCGTAAAGGTCTTTGAAGCAATGATAAAAAGGGTCGTCTCGGGCGAAAGCCTGCTGAGGGTTTCTGTTATATGCGTTCCGTCTATGTTTGATACAAAATGTGCGTTTATCCCGGGTTGCCAGTATGGCTTCAAAGCCTCGGTAACCATCACCGGGCCGAGGTCAGAACCGCCGATGCCTATATTTACGATATCAGTTGTCGGTTTGCCGGTATACCCCTTCCATTTCCCTGAGATAACCAGTTCGGAAAAACCCTGCATCTTTGCAAGCACTGCATTCACCTCAGGCATGACATCTTTTCCGTCGACCAGAACCGGTGTATTCGACCTGTTCCTGAGCGCGGTATGCAGGACCGCCCTTCCCTCTGTCTCGTTGATCTTTTCACCGGCGAACATCGCCTCAATCGCGTCCTTGACCTTTATCTCTTCTGCAAGCCCGGTCAGCAGTTTCATTGTTTCTTCATCAATCAGGTTCTTTGAATAGTCCAGAAACAGGTCTTCAAACTGCAGCGAGAACTTTGAGAACCTGCCGGGGTCCTCACTGAACAAGTCTGTCATGCTCCTGTCTTTCATCTTCTCAAAATGAACAGCCAGCCACTTCCAGTCTTCGGTTGTAACAGGGTTAACCTTTCCCAGCATTGCTTCCTCCTTTGTTGTCTTCTCTTAAACGCTGCAGCCCGAGGAAGGCCGCCCCCCAGAGACCGCTTTCCTGATCTGTTATCAGAAATACCGGGATCTGTCCGAGTATATGCGACATGGTTGTCGAGCTCCTGAACTCCTTCTCAAACGACTTGTGCCTGACCAGCAGGGGTGATTGAGCGGCTATTCCTCCTGCAACATAGAGCCCTCCCAGTGAAAGGGTCGTCAGCGCATAGTTGCGGCATGCCCTTCCGTAAAAACGGGAAGCCCAGTCGAGTGTTGCGGAGTCAGGTGAAAATCGTGCTGCAACCTCCTTCGGTTCAAGCTGTTCATCCGTGAGAAAATAGTGGAGCAGGCTCAATCCCTTTCCTGATACAACCGTGTTCCCGGTGACATACTCCTCATGGACATGCCTGAGAAGAAAGTCCCTGAAATCGGTTTCCTCTTTTGACACAAAAGGAAAGTTCGCATGGCCTCCCTCTGATGAGACAGGGATAAAACCTCCTTTGCCGTCAGACGCAAGCGCTGCCATGCCAAG
>JBBIUL010000047.1:0-11378 GCA_037440265.1 Nitrospira sp.
AGTTATCAATGTTTGTATTGTCTTTAAACAGCAGTATGTTTTTCTCAAATCTCCTCAGTTCGAGGAGGGTTATGTTAATGTCGTCAGCCAGTTCAATGAAATTAATCCTGTTCGAAATGGTTTTGAGGTTGTAGACGGCATAAAGCACAATAGCTGAAGCTATGACGATTGGTATGAGGAGGCTTAAGGCGACCTGTTTCCAGAGGCTGAATCTCAAGGAAATCCTCTTAGGACGAAGATGACTGCCGGGAATTTTCTGTACGGAATTCTGCAAAGAAAGGGAGAAGAAAGCAGACAAGACTTTTTTGAAATCAAGAGCGGCTGAGGAATTGGACAATGTATAGCGGTATTTTTCATGCTGTTGTTTGCCGCAACTCCATCAGGTGATCCCCTTACAGTATTGAGGAGAATGATTCGGTCTCTTAAGTGTTTAACTATATCCTAACACCCAGATATTGTCAATCAACATCTTCTGTCCCCCTGAAGAGAAAAATTGACCTAAAATTCATATCTATGGTATAAATGATAGCTCCTTGCTCTTTCCCTTGGAAAGGGCTTTAATTCCCGCCCCGGCGGGAAAAAATCCATAAGGAGGTGTTTGAATGAACATCTACGAAAGCATTATTATCCTCAACGCTGCGCTCACCGACGAAGAAATCAACGCATCAACTGCAAAGATCAAGGATATCGTCATCAATGCGGGCGGTGAAGTGCTGAAAACCGACAACTGGGGGCGAAGAAAGCTTGCCTATGAAATCAAGAAGCAGAACAAGGGATGTTATCTGCTCCTGATTTACAAGGCCCCGCCGTCGATAGTCAGAAAAATGGAAGAGTTTTTCAAGGTCTCTGACCAGGTCATTAAATACATGATCATTAAACTGGGACCGAAGCAGATAAAGCAGTTTGAGGCAACTCAGACAGCAGAGGCTGAAAAGGTAAAAAGCGAGGCGTAAATGTACAACAAGGCAATACTCATAGGGAACCTTACGAAAGACCCTGAGCTGCGGTATACGCCGCAGGGCACCCCGGTGTCGACCTTCAGACTTGCCGTAAACTACCGGTATAAGCACGGCGACGACATGAAGCAGGATACGACCTTCATCGACATCGTTGTGTTCGGAAAGCAGGCAGAGTCATGCAGCCAGTACCTCAATAAGGGAAGTTCAGTGCTTGTCGAAGGCAGGCTGCAGGAAAGAAGATGGGAAACCGACGGACAGCAGCGCAGCAAGTTCGAGATTGTTGCCCAGTCGGTGAAGTTCATGTCCGGCAGGAAAGGGTCTGCGCAGGACACTTCAGGCGAAGGTGACTTCCCTCCCCCTGAAGAGACAACGGACCTTGAGCCGTTTTAGAGCAAAACAAGAAAAATATTATGATGTGATTATGGAGGAATAATGGCTTACCAGAAAAGATTTCAGCGGAGGAAATTCTGCAGGTTCTGTTCGGAAAAAATCGAGTTTATTGACTATAAGGACCTCAAGACCCTGAGGAGCTATCTGACCGAACGCGGCAAGATACTTACCAGGAGGATGACCGGCACCTGCGCCAAACACCAGAGAGACCTGAATGAGGCGGTTATGCGGGCACGGAATATCGCCCTGCTCTCATTCGTAGAGAGGTAAGATGAGAATCCCCAAGCCCTGGGTGCCTATCATTGCAAAGAGCATCGCAGACAACATTGTCTCGAAGGACCTCGTAAGACCGGCAGTGCCCGGCGACAAGTTCCTGGCAAACCTGGAAGAGATAGTCATGGAAGAACTCCTTGTTGAAGACAGGCTGAACGATGAGGTGAGGGAACTTCTCAAAAAGCACGAATCGGACATCGAACGCGGGCGCATGGATTACCGGAAGCTCTTTGAGCTTACGAAGCAGAAACTCGTCAGGGAAAGAAATATTATCTTATGATGTTGTCTGAAGATAAGGTGACCCACCTCAGTCATGTTGTCCTGAAAGGCCTGATCGACAGGAACCTCGTTGAGGTGCTGCAGGATGAAGGCGCTGTCAGGCGGGAGATAAAAAGGACCATCATTGCTGAGCTGAAAATCGGGGAGGAGATAGATCATGTTGTCAGGAGAAAACTCCAATCGTTTGCAAAAAAGCTGGTAGAAGGCAGTCCTGAATGGGAAGTCCTCTACAAGAAAATGTTCAGGGAAGAGGAGATAAAAAAGGGCAGGGCTTCTGGCTAAAACGAAGCCTGCCGCTGCTTTTCATCTTTTCTTCCTGGCTTGGATTGCTGACAGAGCTTCCCCTCTCATGGCCGGTCATATGGTTCAGCATCAGTATCCTGTCGGTAATGATCTGCTCCGGACTTCATTTCCTCTCGAGGCGTTCCGAATTTTCGTTTGAGTTTCTGTTTTCGATTGCCCTGCTGAATGCGGGCTTTATTCATGCAATGAATCTGCCGTGGATGAAGCTGGCATATTTCCCTTTTGTTATTTCGGTTGCTGCTGTGTACAGTCTCAGAACGATTATCCCCCTTTCGCTGCTTATCCCCCTGCTCGACCTGAGGCGACTTCTTGCCAAAGAAGATCTGGTTATGGACGCTGCCTTCGGTTTTTTTCTCGTTGTATCAGCAGCAGCTGCATCTGCAGTCCTCTACCGCTTCAGGAAAGAGAAGGAAAAGGCGGTGTCTTCACTTCAGACAATCAAGGAGAAGGCCAAGGATATATCTCATGAGACCGTTATGGAATCTCTGAGCGGGGATAAAACGGTGTCTCATTATTTCGCCTCGATGATGAGGACGGACGAGGAGCTGAAGGACCTCCTGATGGCAATAAAAGAGGCGGTCTATGCAGATGCTGCAAACTTTTTTGTCCCGCAGGGCGGGAGTTTTCTGCTGAGGTGCTCTACCGAACACAAAGGAGAGGTTATTATTGCCCCGAAGGGCATGCTGTATGACTGCATGAAGACTAAAAAGACGTTTTACTCCGGCGAGATAAACGAGAAATCAGTTGAACTCGGATATATGAAGAACACAAAAATCTCCTCGGTAATTGGAGTGCCTGTCATGGACGGCTCAACCCCTCTGGGGGTGATGACGGTAGACAGTTCACGGTATCAGGCGTTCAGCGAACCTGAACGGAGGACCGCCGAGATGTTTCAGGGTCTTATTGTGAGGACCTTCGAGAGAGAGAGGGTCTACCCCAAACTCGAGCGGGACTATAACGGACTCAAGATACTCAACAATGAGAGCGCCAAACTCGTCTCATCACTGAATATCGATGTGATCGTGAAGAACCTCTGCGAAGGGGCTACCAAAATCGCGACATCCCGTGTCTTCTTCTTCCTTGCCGCCGGCAGGGAGTTTGAACTGGTGCATCATACGGAACCTGTTGATGAATCAAGGCGGCGGTTTGATTTAAAGGGCACATTTTTGAACATGGCCACTGAGAATACACAGCCCCTCTACATGTCTGATGTAAAAGACTACCGGGTGCCGATACTTCCCTTCAGGACAGACAATGTCCGCTCGATACTCGTGATACCGATGCGTTATGAAAACAAACTTCTGGGGATGATGAGCATGCTTTCATCGAGGAAAGACTTCCTCGACATGTTTCAGGTCGAAATTCTCAAAGTCATGTGCAACCAGGCGGCGACATCTATTGCGAACGCGAGACTCCATGCAGAAATTGAGAAGCTGGCGACAACAGACGGGCTTACCGGGCTTTACAACCACCGCCTGTTCCAGGAGAAACTGACCGAGGAACTCAGACGTCTCAACAGGTATGCGGAGCCGAGTTCCCTGATGCTCACCGATATAGATTTTTTCAAAAAGATCAATGATACCTACGGACATCCTGTCGGAGACATGGTTCTCAAGAACGTGGCCGGTATTATCCGGGAGACCATAAGGGATATTGACGTGGCTGCCAGGTACGGCGGTGAGGAGTTTGCCGTGATATTGCCGAGGACCGACGCGGAAGGCGCGAAAAAAATAGCTGAAAGGCTCCGGAAGAACGTCATGGGCAGGACCTTTTCAGCCGATGGCGTGTCGTTTAAGATAACCATCAGCATAGGAATAGCAGTTGCACCGATAGACGCAAAGGACAAGAAAGATCTCGTAGATCGTGCCGACCAGGCGCTTTATCATGCAAAACATAACGGCAGGAACCAGACCGTCCTGTGGAGCAGTATAAAATAACAATGGAATATTTTGTCCCTGAAGCAGATGAAAAGGAGCTGAAAAAAGAACGGGCGAAGGCCCGCGAAATAAGAAAATCCCAGTGGTGGAAGCGAAAATGCGCTGAAGGGGTCTGTTATTTCTGCGGCAAGAAAGTCCCGCCTAATGAGCTTACCATGGACCATATTGTCCCCTTAATACGGGGGGGGAAGTCAAACAGGGGCAATATCGTGCCTGCCTGCAAAGACTGCAACAACAGGAAAAAACACATGCTTCCGCTTGAATGGTCGGAATATATGGACAAACTTGCAGAGGAGAAAGAGTAAGCCTTCGCATTCAGAAGATCGTTCAGGCCCGGGATCAATTCTTCAGCATTTCACCGTTCGGCAGGAGATTTGACGGCGGTTCTTTGCCTGTCTCTATAACTTTGTATCGAGCGCATTGCTGGTGCTTTTGCGGGTCAAGGCAATATTCATTCAAAAAAGGCTGAAGCTGCATTATTCTGACCGCGGTAGTAATGAAATCGTACATGGGACAGCCGATCATGTTTTTACATCTTTGGTCCATAAAAACCCCTTATTGATGCTATAAGTAATATCATAATCAAAATTTGATAATTTGCAAGCGTTTTATGAAATCATCAGAGAAAATCATAATGAGGCATGAATTATTCTATGAAAGCATTACAGACAGCATCTGATATCCTGGTGGTCTGTAACTCCAGAATGGAAGAGGTTATGTGCCGGGCACCCTCCGGTGCATTGATTGCGGTTACTGCAGTCGTCAGCAGAGCAGTTGTTTGCATGGTATGTCCTTGAAAAATCCATCACCGGATTTTCCCATATCCACTGGAAATCATCCCGGAAAATATTGCCGAGTCTGAACGCGTCAAATTTCACCAGGAGGTTGCAGGGATAGGCAGATCCGTCAGGCATGACAGCGATCTTCCTGATGCCGCCGGCACACCTCACGTTTCCCGGCAGTGAGGCTGTATTAAAACATGATGCATGTACGCAGTTGATATCGAGGTCGTCATTCGCCTGAGCGATTTTCTGAAAAAAATCTGTGAAGGCAGTATAGCTGAGCACTTCCTGTTTCAACCTGTCGTTGTTCGTCAGAAGATCCATATGAAGGAGAAAAAAACGTTTCACCCCTGCCCGGCGGACAAGGTTGATGATGTTTTGTATGTCATTGCAGGAGCTTTTGTATAAAACAGTTTTTATGACAGGGTCGAGATTGTACGAAATAAGTATCTTCAGGCTATCCATGAGCAAATCAAAATGGTCTGCCCCGGTGATGCTGTTGTGTCTTTCAGCAGTACTTCCTTCGAGTGACAGGCCTATCTGCAGTTTTTCCGAACCGGAAACGGTAAGTTTGCGGATCATTTCAGGAAGACTGCCGTTGGAGCTGATATTTACAGAAATGTTTCTTTTGACTGCCTCGGCAACAAAATCAGGCAGCCATGGAATGAGCAGAGGCTCGCCTCCCATAATATCAATTTCTTTAACATCATTGTGCAAGAGAATGTCCAGCAGCCGGAGCGCATCGTCATATGAGAGGGCAGCAGCTATGGGGGTATCAGTGTTGAAACAGAAAAAGCAGCGCTGGTTGCAGCTGGATGTCGGATAAAGCTGAATGTAGCGCGGAGGCGGGATTTGCATCCTCAGATGCTTACGAGCTCCCTGCCTGCGTCAAAGACTTCTTTCAGGGCAGTCGGATGTTTGAGGATGGCGCCTTTTGCATCAACACCGAGGAAGTTGAGTGTTTTGTGGTGCGGGACGTTGATCGTCCTGAAGAAGGCTTTTGCAGTCCCGTCGCCGCAGGTCACGCCGATTTCCTTTTTCATCCCACCGACGAGCAGCAGCAGCCCTTTGCGGCCGTATTTCCCTTCCGGTATGGGCCTTTTCAGCAGGTATTTTTCACACCAGAAGCTCTGACAGCGGTCGATCATGATTTTTGTCTGAGCGCTGAGCGAAAAAAAGAAGATGGGCGATGCAAGGATGATCCTGTCAGCCGAACGGATTTCCTGATAGAGTATGCTCATCTCGTCGTCAATGATGCATTCACCGGTTTCGTCACAGCCTCCGCAGTTCTGGCAGGGCTTAAGGTTCATGGCATTGAGGTTGAAGGTCTGAACCTTCAACCCCAATGTCTCAATGCCGCGAATGGTTTCCTTCAGAAGCAGTTCGGAATTCCCGTTTTCACGGGGGCTTCCGAGAAAAGCGATCACTTTCATCACGGTTTGTCTTTTTTCCCGGTTTTTGATAATTCTTTCAGATCTATGGTGTCCCTCATCTTCTGGAGGTTGTCTGAAAGTTCCCACCATCCGTTCTTGAATGCAGCGTAATCCGGAGCGCCGGACATGGCAGACGCGTAGCGGATGGAATTTGAGTAGAAGAGCCACTGCTTGATCCAGAGCTTTTCAATCTGTTCGTCGAACGGGTTGGATTTGTCTTCAATCCCTTTTTCCCATGCTTCGAGCATCAGTTTTGTGGCGGATAGCGTCATCTCGTCAGTTTCCTTTATGGTGCTGTCAAGCTTTGCAAAATGGCCGTTCACCCAGTCAGAACTGTGACAGCTTCTGCATATCTGCTTCATGGAAGTTTCCCGCTTCTCCTGTTCGTTTTTGTCGATGAGATATTCTGATGCAAGTTCGCCGGTAAAGGCAGTAGGAAGGGGCAGCCCATCCTTGTTTTTGATGATGGTGGTATCACCTGATTTCGGCTGCGGGTGGGTGTAAATCAGCCCGAAGAGCCTGACCCAGAGACGTGCGCCAAAGTCATGGGTCCTGTCAGCGATGATTTCACCAGTCGGTGAAACAATGAGACTGTTATGGCAGGTCGCGCAGGTGGGAGTTTTGAAATCCTTTCCCAAGACCCAGGGGACATTGCTGAAGTTCCATTCTTCCTTGTCAGTGGCATAGATGTTGCCGTGCTTGCTTTCTTTATACACATTCCACGCAGGAACATCCGGGTCAAGATGACATTGAGAACAGGTATAGGGCTTTCTTGCCACCTTGATCGAAAACCCGTGACGAGGATGGCATGCTGTGCAAGTCCCGATGCTTCCGTCAGGATTTTCCCTGCCGACTCCCTGGGTCGGCCAATTGGTGAGGTTCGGGACCTCAATTTCTCCCCAGACATTTCCGGTGTATATCTTTTTCATGCCTTTTACCTCAACCTTGGCGCCGTGGCATCCAAGGCAGGTATCACGCAATGTTTCATCCGAGGCGTCCTTCATGACGATTTTTCCGTCTTGTACCAGCTTAAGGCCGTCGGTTGTATTTACAAGGGTATGATATACGGGGTTCTTCATAATGGTTTTCCATGCGTGGGCCTTTTTGCTTCCGGAATACTGTTTGACCTCAACCGGATGGCAGGTATTGCAGTCATTTGGAGACACTACGACGTTTATTTTATATCCCATATGCTGGAAATTATCCTGATGCTTGTCCGGATTCAGGCTGTGGCATTCATAGCATCCTACGGCAACTTTGCCCAATGCATCAGAAACCTTATCAGCAGACATTCTTCTTTCAAGGAAGGGTTTTTTCATTGCGTTGGCAGGAAGCGTATAAGAATGCCTGCTCGAAAGCCAGTCCTGCACAATGCCGGGTGTGACTTTTTCATGACATGCAATACATGCCTTGGTTTCAGCGCTTAAAGGCGCAACAGCCTGTTTTTTCTGTTTGTCTGCAGACCAGACGGTGACTGAAAAGAGCATAAAAGAGAAAATGAAAAAGAATAAAACAGCATATTTTTTACCTGACCGCATATTACCCCCTTTTATTAAGATGAATTATCCTGATATCAGTTCCATGTCCTCACCGCAGCAGACGAGTGTTCCGCCGCCGGCCTTTGTTACGGTAACTTCATTGCCGCAGATGTTGCATTTGTAATTTTCCCCCACCTTCTCAACGGCCATGATGGCACCTCCTTTCTTTTCTTATTGCTGAAACTGCTGATGATATTCCCTCACCTTTTTTGCGAACTCCCTTCCGAACTGGTAGCATTTCTCTTCGTCTTCAGCCGAAGGTTTATAGAGTGATTCAACCCCGGGCTCGAACGTGTCAAGTTTCATTGCCTTGAGGGCTTCGTAAGCCTCCTTGACGCCGCCGCCGCCCCAACCGTAGCTCCCGAACGCTCCGGTAATGCGGTGTTTGGGCCTTAGGCCTGCAATGTGGTGCAGAAATTCGGCAACAGAGGGAAACATTTTGTTGTTGAGGGTAGGGGTGCCGATGAGCGTGCCTCTGGATTTCCACAATTCCTTAATGGCTGCACTCATGGGTGTTGCCCTGAGCTTGATCACCTTGCAGTCGACTCCTTCGTCTTTAATGCCGCGCATAATCGGGAGGGTCATCATCTCAGTGCTGTTCCACATGGTATCGTAGATGACCGAAACCCTCAGGTCTGCTGTCCCGTTTGCCATATCAAGGTACATCTTCAGTATCTTGCCCGGGTCTTTTCTCCAGATGACCCCGTGGTCGGGCGCAATCATGTCGATTTCAATGCCGAGTTTTTGTATCTCGGCAATTTTTGTCTTTATCAGGTTACCGAACGGCATGAGGATATTGGCATAATAGTCGATCACCGCATCATCGAGTTCATGGATGGATGCACACTCTATAAACTCGTCGTCGAACCTGTTTGCAGAGGCAAGGTGCTGGCCGAACCCGTCCTGACTGATCAGCAGTTTGTCTTCTTTGATGTAGGTCATCATCGAATCAGGCCAGTGGAGCATCGGGGTTTCAATAAAAAGAAGATTTCTCTTCCCTATGTTCAAGGTGTCGCCTGTCTTTACGGTCTGAATCTTCCATGATGAAATGTCAAAGAAGCGCTCAAGACCTTTTTTACCTTTCCCGGTTATAAAAATGGTGGCGTTCGGGGCCAGACTCATTATTTTATCAAGGCTGGTCACATGGTCGTTTTCGATATGGTTAATAACTATATTCTCTATTTTTGAAGGATCGGTGACGCCCCTGATATTGTCAATAGTCACATCGGCAAAATCCTGCTTGACCGTGTCGAACAGGGTGATTTTTTCATCCATGGCAAGGTAGTTGTTATACGTTGTCCCATTTGGTGTGATATACCCGTGGAAATCCCTAATTGCCCAGTCGATTGCACCCACCCAGTAGATGTCAGGTTTGATCTGTACCGCGTTCATGAATGTCCCCCTTAATCAAGTATCATTGAAGTAATTGAAAATAAAATCGAAACAGGAACAGGAAGCTCTACCCTTCGATAATCCCTCTTTCCTCGTACATGTACCAGTGGCCGGTATTATCGAGGAACTTGTGCGTTTCCATCAGTATTGAGTAATGGTCGTTTTCCTCTACTGCAAGACGTTCAAAAAGCTCGCGTTCTTTGTCGGTGGTTGCCATCGATGCCGCATTCTTGTAAAAATCAAAGCCTTCCTTTTCCATCCTGAGCGCAATGTTCAGGGCCTCCAGTTCGCCCTCAACTGTCTTTACCTTTTCCATCATTTCATCTTTCAGTTCACTGAAAACAGTTTGTATCGTGTCTTTGGGCCTTATGAAATCAAAATCGACATCAACTCCCTTAAATATGTCCTTGAGCATCTTCAGGTGACGGGTCTCGTCTTTTATAAACCCGTTGAACATCTCCTTGCCGAAAGGATGGTGTGTTTTATCTGCAGCTTCACCGTAAAATGCGATGGCATCTGTCTCCATCTTAATGGCGGTTTCAATAGCTTCTTTCATCTTCATGACAGTCCCCCTCAGGATTGGTTTATGTTAGCAGTATATCAGATTATTCAGTGTCAATCCAGAAAAAATAAATATAATTGTTTAAAAAAACTTGCAGGTCATTTTTTTGTGTAGTAACCTTTAGGATAGAAAGGGGGTGAAAAAATATGAAGCTTTTAAAAGTTGCTGTACTTTCTCTTATGGTGACCGGACTGGTTTTTTCTGCTGCGTTTGCAGGGAAGCATCTGCCCGAAGAAAGGGGGAAGGCTCTTTTCAATGATCAGTCCTTTGCCGGGGGGGTGAAGGCCTGTAATGCCTGCCATCCGAACGGCCGGGGGCTTGAGAATGCAGGGGAGAAGAAAGAGTTCCATATCATGGGCAAGACACAGAAGAGCCTTGAAGAGGCGGTCAATGTCTGTATTGTCAATGCCAATAAAGGCAAGGCAATTGACGTTAAATCCGACCAGATGAAGGATATGGTTGCATACATCAAGTCATTAAAGAAAAAAGCGCCGGGCTACTAACCCGGCAGCTTTTGTCATGTGAGGGAGGCAGGCAATATAAGGCATTCTGATCCTGCCTCTCCATTATAATATGGGACAAAGTAATATATTCCTTTTTAAATCAGTTCTGTCTGCGGTGTTGATATTGTCGTCATGTATCGCAATGGCCAGCATGTTCGAACTGTTCGGCAGGACTGAAAAAAGATTTGAGAGCGCGGTTTTGAAGCGGATACACAGGGCGAATGGATTATTCTTTATCGTCCTGGCCGCGATTATAAGTTATTTCTGTCTCGATTATATTGTAAATTCCGGGGCAGACCTTTCACCGCGCGGCACGTTCCATTCGGTTTTCTCGCTTACGGTGGTCATACTTCTTGTCCTGAAGATAGTATTTTTGAGATTTTACCGCCAATTTTACGGCAAGGTACAGACTATCGGACTGATAATTGCTCTCGCAACATTTGGGATGGTTGGAACTTCAGGAGGGTATTTTCTCCTTGTCACAAAATTAGGGACTGAAGCCCGGGGCACCAAAGATTCTGCCGGTAGGATACTGACAGGAGCAAAGGAGTCAGTCCTTGGCATAAGAACTGATGCTGCCAGCATCGGAAGGGGGAAAGAACTCTATGACTCCAAGTGTTATTCCTGTCATGACCCTGACAGTACCGAGACAATCGTCGGCCCCGGACATAAAGGCATCCTGAAAAATCCCCATCTCCCGGTCAGCAAGAAAGCCGCAACATCTCAGAATATTGCTCTGCAGATCAGGAGTCCGTATGGTGCCATGCCTGCATTTGCCTATCTCAGTGACGAAGAGGTGGCAGACCTTGTAGCATATATGAATACCCTTTAACCGGGCGGCGGGTGCCCCGGAAGTAAATGCGTAAAAAAAATCCTCTTCCCGTTGCAATAATAATCAAATAGGGCTATCCGCTTGACTCAAGCGACCACCATATATTGTTGTCTGAGTCACTTTTTCCCTCCCCGAATGTCATTGCCAGTCACCGGCTCAAGCTGCGCGGCCTGTTGCATCAGTCGGTAGAACAGT
>JBBIUL010000048.1:0-11340 GCA_037440265.1 Nitrospira sp.
AAAGGAGCCCAGAGAGTTGGTAAAAAAAGCCGGGATAACGCTTGTTGATTCCGGAGAAACTGGCTGCTGCGGGTTCGGAGGGCTCTTCTGCGTTTCCTACAGAGACATTTCTGAAGGTCTGCTCAGGGAGCGTGCCGAGGCCTATGCACGTTCAAAGGCTGATACCGTAGTGACCTCCTGTCCCGGGTGCATGCTGCAGCTGAGCAGGACCATTACTGACCGGCCGGTGCTCCATCTTGTCGAGGTTATCGAAGAGGCGTTCTGTGACAGGAACGCCGAAAAGCAGGGCGCTGCTTTGAAGACAGCATAGCATCAAGACAAAATGCTTTAAAAAGCATGAGAATAGTCTATATAATTGCTCAGCCTGTCTTTGCAGTCAGGGTTGCCGGAAATACTGTCATCGGATGACACAAAAACATTCATTAACCGCTGAGGATTGTTATGGGAATGTTTGGGGCTTTATGGGGTGTGACAGGGGTGTCTCTCCTTTTGGGAGGAGCTGTCCTTCGGCTTTGGCAGATGGCAGCCGAGGCCTTTCATTCTGATTTTTATTGGTACCACTGGGTTTCCCTGATCTGTATGGTTCTGTTCATGTCATACGCAGAAGGGTATAAAGGGTTCCAGCAAGGGTTTTCCCCAAGGGTTGCGGCACGAGCCAGATACCTCAGGAGCTTCCCGAACCTGCCCCGTACGCTTCTCGCCCCGTTCTTTTGTATGGGGTATTTTCATGCCACGAAAAGAAGAATGACGGTATCCATTTCTTTGACGCTCGGGATTATCTTTCTTGTCCTGGCCGTACGTCTCCTGCCGCAGCCCTGGAGGGGGATTGTGGATGCAGGCGTTGTTGTCGGTCTTGTGTGGGGTCTTGTTACCCTGCTTCTATACAGCTTTCAGGCGCTTACTGCCAAAGAATTCAGACATTCCCCGGAAGTTCCCAATACCAAAGATTTCTGATTTGCTTATTTCCCAAGAAAGCCGCTCAAATACTATATCCAGTCTAACACAATATCAGAGTTCCACGGGCTTGCCCGTGGGTATCTGCATCAGAAATAATTATGAATAGAGTGGTTAGGATTCGGATATGATTTTCAAGTCAAAGCCGAGTTTTCTGGCAGCAAGAAACACCTGTTTACGGTCAATCACCTCAGGGTCATAGCGGATGTGTATGGTCTCATTTGAGAAAGTAACGGTTGCGTCAGCAATGCCCCGGGTATTCCGAAGGATTGCTTCCATGTCAGCGGTGCAGCTGCTGCAGGTAATGCCCTGAGCCTGCAGTTTCATGTCTTTAAGGATGGCTGCCATCGTATGTCAGGGTTATCCCGAAGCGCGGTTTCTGCTACGCCTTTTTTGTGCCGGTAATGATAACCGTATCATCAATAACGCTGCTTGTAATATTTACAAGGCCTGCCTTTTTCATCCAGGAGAGCATTTCGCCCCGGGTATATGTCCTGCCGGCTGGGGTGTTTACCAGCATGTTGATCGAAAAGATTGCACCGGCAGGAGGGAATATCCCTGTTTCATCAAGATAGAATTCCTGCACCACGACCCTGCCGCCGGGGTTCAGGGCAGCAATACTTTTTTTCAGCAATGCGGTGCAGTCTTCAACGCTGTAGGCATGAAAGATCTGGGATATGAAGACCATATCGTAATGGTTCCCGATGTTGTCCCTGGTGAAATCACCCGGCAGCAGCCGTATGCTGTTCTGCATCCGGGATTTCCTGATGATATTCCGGGCTATCCTGAGTGTATCAGGAAAATCCATGAGCGTGACCTTTATCTTCTTTTTCGCGAAGGCAATGGAATAGGTGCCCGGTCCGCCGCCGATATCAATGAGACTTCCTACCCCTTTGAGATCAATACAATCGAGGACTTTCCTGATCTTCTGTGCTGCGAGGTTATGCATGCCGAGGATGAATGCATTATGGTCATGTGCTTTTTTGAAGGGCCTGCCGGTTTTCACAACTGCATCGAGGCCGGACCAGTTCTCCCATAAGGTATTATAGTGCCTGAGGATGTCGCCCTGATATCCGGGCTTGCCGGATACCAGATATTTGGAGGATATCGGGCTGTTCTTATAAGAGGCCCCTGATTTTCTTAAAAGGCCCAGTGAAGCAAGACTGTCAAGCAACAGCCCGGTCGCACGTTTGTCTGATGACAATGCCTTTGCTACAGCGCCGGCAGTCTTGCTGCTCTTCTCCAGCAGGTCAAAGACCCTGAAGTTGTTCGCCGTAAGAATGATCCTGGAAGATGCAAAAGACGATACCTGTCTGAGCCAGTCGAGGTCTCTCTTTATCTTCAGTATCGTCATGAAATAAGGTCGCGGTTGACCTTGATTTTCAACTCTTTCCGGAATGCCTCGATATAGGACTTGACCGCCTTTTCTTTTGCCTCGCTGGTCATGGCTTCCCTGATTGCCTTGAGCGTCTGTTCGTCTGCAGATACGCTCCCCAGCTCGGGCGAAGCAACATCTGCAGCCAGTTCAATAAACCTCCGGGCCTTTTCTGTAACCAGTTCCTGCCTTTTCATAGACTCATAGGCTTCAGGTGTTAATCGTGACAGCCTGAGCCTGTTCAGGTAAATGTCGCTGTCAAAAACACCGTCTTTCAAAAAGGCAGGCTCTGTGTTGATTGCCTGATTAAGCTCCTCGTCGCTTACGGAGATGCCGTGCTGCTGCGCGAAGATAAGCAGCACCTTGCTGTCGATAAGGGAATCCAGCACCTTTTCATTCAGTTTTAACTCGCTCTGCATTTTTTCATCGAACTTTTCCTGGTAAAGCTCTCGGTAGAACCTGAGCGTTCTGTCATAAGCCCTTCCGTATTCTTCAGAGGTGATTTTATATTTGCCGACCTCTGCGACCAGCCGCAAATCGTTCTGGTCGAGGGTGCCGACACCCCAGAATATGAATGAGAGAATGACTATGACAAAAAGCACATAAAAATACCTGGCATGGTGCCGCATTAACTTGAGCATCTACTTAATACCTCCCTGAAAAATAATCAGCAAGAATTTCCCTGTGGTCAAAGGCAATCTCCGCAGGCAGGCTTTCCCGGCTGAATACGGCTGAGTCAGCTGCATCATCTCCTGCCTTTGCCGTCCCTGAGGCATCGGCAATAAATACCGTTGAGATGGTGTGATGTCTCGGGTCCCTTCGCGGATCGGAGTAGCTGTGGAACTGCCTGATAAGCTTTATATCCAGTCCGGTTTCTTCCTTTGCCTCTCTGACGGCTGCAGCTTCAAGGGTCTCGCCATAATCTACAAAACCTCCCGGCAATGCCCACCCTGCAGGCGGATTTTTTCTCTTAATCAATATGATGCCATCCATGTGTCTGATGATAATATCAACGGTGGAAAGAGGATTACGATGACTGCTGCTCGTTTTCAAACCTCAGATCAATGTCTTTTTCAGGCACTATGGTTGATACAGCATGTTTATAGATAAGCTGCTGCGTTGCTTCTTTCAAAACAATGACAAAATTATCAAACGCCTTTACAACCCCTTTGAGACGCACCCCGTTTGTCAGGTAGATGACTACCGGCATTTTGTCCTTTCTTAGCTGGTTCAGAAAACTGTCCTGAAGGCTCTGTATTTTGCTGTTGGACATCCCCTATCTCCTTAATAATGTTTTAATTACCTTAAATTATTTCTCTTAAATATTCAAGAGGTGCACTGCATGATCACCCTGAGGATAAGGTGGAAGATATCCGCGCTGGAAGAAATGCCGGTTATGTCGATCCAGTGAATCCCGGCCTCTTTCCTGAACCACGTAAACTGCCTTTTTGCATATCTCCTTGAATTGCGCTTTATAAGTCTGATCGCCTCGTCTTCTGATATGGAGCCGCGCAGATAATCGGCAATCTCCTTGTAACCGATGGCCTGCAGCGGTGTCTTGTCAGGGGTCATCCTGAGGATTGTCTCGACTTCGCTGATCAGCCCGTCCCTGATCATGCTGTCTGCGCGCTGCTCTATGATGGAGTAGAGCTCCCTGCGTTCTCTTGTCAGCCCTATCTTTATGAATTCATACGGAAGCGGTTTCGTGAGCTTTTCCTGGAGCAGGGACATCTTCTCATTGCTCTTCAGGCAAACCTCTATTGCCCTGACGATCCTCCTGATGTCATTCGGGGCGACCTTTTCGCTCGCCTCTGGATCAAGGCGGGACAGATAGGAATGCAGCAGGCCCTGCTCCTGCTCTTCCATGGTCAGAAGCTCTTCTCTCAGTCCCCAGTCCGCCGGAGGCCCGCTGAAAATGCCACGGGTCAGGGCTTTGATATACAGGCCGGTGCCGCCGACGATCAACGGTGTCTTCCCCCTGCTCAGGAGCTCGTTAATGACCGGGGTGACCGTTTCGATATACTGGCCGGCACTGAAGGATTCAGAAGGGGAGACGACATCTATCATGTGGTGTCTGACGGATAAACGCTCCTGCTGTGACGGCTTGGCAGTGCCGATATCCATGCCCCTGTAAACCTGCATGGAATCAGCGCTGATTATCTCGGTATCAAGGTGTTTTGCCAGCAGGAGCGAGGCGCCGGTCTTGCCTACTCCCGTGGGACCCAGGAGAACGATGACCCTGTTCATTTACGCTTGAACAGCTTGTTCAGGTCATTGAGGGAATAAAACAGTCTGGTCGGTCTGCCGTGGGGGCATTGGTCAGGATGTTCTGTCTTCTCGAGCGCATCGAGAAGACTCGAAATCTCTTCCCGGGCAAGAATTTCTTTCCCGCGGATGGAGCTATGGCAGGCGATCAGGGCTGCAAGGTTTTCCCTGACAGACTGAAGCGCTGCCCTGCCCTCAATAAGTGCAAGGGCGATGTCGGACATCATGCTGTCGATTCCGGGGGTGTCCAGTTCTGCGGGAAGCGACCTGATGATGATTGAATGCTGTCCGAAATCTTCAATGTCTATACCAAAACTTTTGAGGACTTCGCTGTATTCAAGCAGGGCAGCGTGTTCCTTTGCCGAGAGGCGTACCTGTTTTGGAAAGAGCAATTGCACCGACTGAATATCTTTGGTTTTCAGCAGTTTCTCAAACAGAATCCTTTCATGTGCAGCATGGTGGTCTACGATGGTAAGGCCTCCTTTGCCTGCGACAGCGACAAAGGTGTCGCCAAGGTATATATATGGCAACGACGGCTTGTACTGAAACTCAAGGTTTTCCGAGACAAAGTGCTTGTGAACGGAAAACGGCGAAGGACTGAGCGGTATATACGAGGCAGGGGTTTCTCCGGGGATTGTCCGGACAGGTTCGGTGAAATGCTTTGTATATTCTGTTCTGTCGGTTCTGACCGCCTCATGCAGTGCGCCTCTGACAAATCGGTACACGGACTCCTTGTCAGCGAACCTGATCTCTCTTTTTGCCGGATGCACGTTGAAATCGACCCGTGAGGGATCTGTCTCAATAAATACGAAAAAAACAGGGTGTTTGTCCTGGGGAAGCACCCCCTCGAACGCTTTATAGACGGCATGTGCAACAGAGGGGTCTTTTACCGGTCTCCTGTTGACAAAGATAAACTGGTGGGTTTTGCTGTTCCTGAAGTTTGTGCAGTTCGATACAAAGGCATGGAGCGACATATCTTCGCCGGCTGTGGTAACTTCAGAGAGTTCGTCTGAGAAGGCTTTGCCGTAAATCTGGATAATACGCTCCCTGATTCCCGAGGCCTTCGGGAGTTCCATGGTCAGGTGGTGGTCGGTCTTGAGGCCGAACCCGATGTCCCAGTGCGCAAGCGCGGTCCGGGTGACGGCATCGATAATATGATACAGCTCAGTGGTGGTGGATTTCAGGAATTTCTTTCTTGCCGGGGTATTATAGAAAAGGTCGTTTACTGTAATGGAAGTCCCCTGCGACCGGGGGACCTCTTTTTTTTCTTTCAGTTCTCCGCCTCTCAGTTCGAGCAGGAGGCCTGCAGATGTTCCTTCGGTCTTTGTTGTAACGGTGATTTTTGAGACCGAGGCGATGGCAGGGAGCGCCTCTCCCCTGAATCCGAGTGTTTTGATGTTGAACAGGTCTGCCTCATGCAGGAGCTTACTCGTAGCATGCCGTTGAAATGCAAGGGAAATGTCTTCGCTGTCCATGCCGGTACCGTTATCAGAGACGCTTATGCGGTGCTTGCCGCCGTTAATTACCTCTATCATGATATCAGTGCTGCAGGCATCGATCGAGTTTTCGATAAGCTCCTTTACCACTGAGGCAGGTCTTTCTATTACCTCGCCTGCGGCTATCTTGTTGCGCAGATCTGGCTGAAGAACTTTAATGCGGGACATGAACCATTTTAAATTCAATATTGGTGATTTCGCAAGTTCTCTTGATGTGCAGCCTCACAACGGCAGAAGACGGCATTAAATGCCGGACAGCAGGCAGTATCAGTATGCATGGGTTCCTGCCGGGAATGCAGTCGTTTTTTAGGAGACTTTTACAGTAAATATAGTAAAATAAAAACGGAAACGAGGCTGCTTGAAGAAATGAACGTAAAAATAAACGAGCTGATCAATAAAAGCTGTGAGCTCCCTCCATTACCGGTCGTTGCCGCAAAAGTTATGCGCATGGTTGACGACCCCATGATGGATATCAATGCGCTTCAGGACGTCATCATGACTGACCAGGCATTGACTGCGCAGATCCTTAAAATGGCAAACTCAGCCTACTACGGCATGAACCGGAATGTTGAAACAGTCGCTGAAGCGCTCGTTGCCCTTGGGAGCGGAGCGGTCAGGACCCTTGCACTGGCAGCGACAACGCGCATCATGTTCAAGCGGTTCGGGCTGCTTGAGCAGAAACTCTGGGAGCACAGCACAGGAGTTTCAGTCGCAGCAGAGATGATTGCAAAAACAATTCGGCACCAGTCGCCGGAAAAAGCCTCGGTAGCAGGGCTTCTCCATGATATCGGGAAGATTATTATGAACAACAGCCAGCCTGAAAAATATATGCTCGTGACAGAAAATGTCTATAACAACAACACGGCATATTACATAAACGAAGAGTATTATTTTGGTTTCAACCATGCGGATGTCGGTGGGCTGATCACTGCAAAATGGAAATTTCCCAAAGACCTCTGCGAGATCATCAGAAGGCATCACTATTTCCGTACATTTTCCGATCTCGCTGACCTTGAACCTGAAACGAGTTCACTCTGCTGCATCGTAACACTTGCAGACGCTGTATGCGCCAGGCTGGGGATCGGCTACCGTGAGCCGATGGCAGACCTGCCCCTAATGGACCGGGAATGCCTGAAGATCCTTGACATCAGCAGCAAGCAGTACGAAGAATTGACTGAAACGATAAAAACAAAATACGAAGAAGAAAAGGCGTCAATGCAATAAGTTTCTTCACTGCGCCGACTGCCGGTGAGCAGCATCCGGTGCAGCGCCGGATATGTCTTCCGTGCCCTGTTTCTCCCTGATCTCCTGTATGCCCTTTTAAAAAACAGTTTATTTTTAGTATCCTAGAGCATTCAAACATCTACAATACAAAGCACTGTTGGGAGGCTTTTTATGGATATGAAGGCATTTATTTTATCAAAGGCGCTTGAGGCAAAAAAGGGCGCCCGTTTACTTGCAAAGGCATCGTCAAAGCAGAAGAATGACGTGCTTCTGAAGATGGCAGAGGCACTGAAGAAACGTTCAAAAGAGCTTATGAAGGAGAATGCAAAGGACATCTCTTTTGCAAAGGAAAAAGGGCTTTCAAAGGCAATGATAGACAGGCTTGCCCTCAATGACAAGCGGATCGCTGAGATGTCACAGGGGCTCGTCGAAGTGGCAGCGCTCCCTGACCCTGTCGGTGAAGTTCTGAAGATGTGGCAGCGGCCGAACGGCATGACCGTCGGCAGGATGCGGGTGCCTATCGGGGTCATAGGTATTATTTATGAATCCCGTCCGAATGTGACGGCTGACGCAACGAGTCTCTGCCTGAAGGCAGGGAATGCGGTTGTCCTGCGCGGAGGTTCAGAGGCGATTCACTCAAACAGGGCGATTGTGAAAATCCTGCGTGATGCTGCAAAGACCGGGGGCATCCATGAAGGCGCCATAACGTTTATCGATATCCCGGACCGGGAGGCGGTGCTGGAGATGCTGAAGCTGGAGGGCATTATAGACCTGATCATCCCCCGCGGCGGTGAAGGCCTGATCCGGGCTGTCACCGAGAACTCCCGGATACCAGTTCTGAAGCACTACAAAGGCGTATGCCATGTGTTTGTCGACCGGGACGCTGACCTGAAGATGGCAGAAGACATCTGCTTCAATGCCAAGGTTCAGAGGCCGGGCACCTGCAATGCCATGGAAACCATGCTTGTTGACAGCAAGGCAGCAAAACGGTTTATCCCGCTTATGCTGAACAGGTTCAGGAAGGCCGGGGTCTCTGTCAGGGGGTGTGCCTCAACCGCCAGATTAGTCCCTTCAGTCAAAAAGGTGAAAGAGGAAGACTATCATAATGAATATCTTGATCTGATCGTCAACGTACGCGTTGTAAAGGACATAGACGAGGCAATGGAGCATATCGCAAAGTACAGCTCTGCGCACTCAGATGCCATTGTAACAAACGATTACGCAAAAGGCCTGCGGTTCCTGAAGGAAGTAGACTCATCGGCTGTTTTAGTAAATGCATCCACCCGCCTGAATGACGGCTTTCAGTTCGGACTTGGCGCAGAGATAGGCATTTCAACAGACAAGATACATGCGAGGGGCCCGATGGGGCTCGAGGAACTGACCTGCACAAAATTCATTGTCTTTGGCAACGGTCAGCTAAGGGAATGATGAGGAGCTTCACTGGCAGAAATCAATTTAATGTTCCATGAGAATAGGCGTATTCGGCGGCACGTTTAACCCGATCCACTACGGCCACCTGAGGGCTGCTGAGGAGGCACGGGAACTGCTTTCTCTTGATAAGGTTCTGTTTATCCCCTCAGGGACACCGCCGCTCAAGACCATCGGACTTGCGGCTGCTGCCCACCGGCATGAGATGACCCGCAGGGCTGCAAAGCATACCCGTTTTTTTGAGGTCCTTGATATAGAGTCCGGACAGGAAGGAAAATCCTATACCGTAGATACCCTCGGAAAGCTCCTGAAAACATATAAAGGCGCGGATCTCTGGTTCATGCTCGGTGTTGATGCATTTCTCGATATGCCGAACTGGAGGGACCCTGAGAGGCTGGTTTCCCTTGTAAACTTTGCTGTTTTTTCAAGGCCGGGGACCTCTTTTGCCGACCTGCCTGCCTCGCCGTATATTTCTTCCGGAGACGATTTCTCTAAGGCGCTGGACCAGTCAGGCGCGGGTTTGTTGACGGTAAGGCTGAAAAGCGGCAGGGACCTCGTGCTTTTGAAAATCACGCCTATCGGTATTTCATCGACCGACATACGCAAGCGCATAAAAAAACGGCAGAGTATAAAATACCTGTTGCCAGAGGAAATTGAATCCTATATAATTTCTAATAAGCTGTATCTGAAATAATAATATGGCCATGCAGCATAAGGAGAAATGACAAAAAAATATCTGGTTTTTGGTTGCAGTCCAATGCTCTTTCAGGAAGGAGGGCATTCCTTTAAAAAGTAGAGATCTTGCCCTCAAGGCTGCGAAAGAAGCACTGAAAAAGAAGGCCGTTGATCCCAAAGTCCTGGAAATGACCGGCCTGACCATAATTGCTGATTATTTTGTCATCTGCTCAGGGGACAGCACAACACAGGTTAAGGCAATCGCCGAATCAATCGAACGGGAATGTTCTGCCAAAGGCATAAACCCTCTTGGTATCGAGGGGCTTAATTACGGCCATTGGGTCCTGCTGGATTACGGAGATGTGGTGGTGCATGTCTTTGAAAAGGAAACGAGGGAATATTATAATCTGGAAAAACTCTGGATGGACGCAAAGACCATAGAAATTGATGAAGATACGAGTAATATGGGTGGGAAAGACCAAAGAGCAGTTCATACTCGAGGGAATTAACAAGTTTTTGAGATTACTAAAGCCATTTGCGGGTGTCAGCATAACTGAGGTGAAGGAAGAGAAAGGAAGGCCTGTAGAGGAGATGCTTGAAAAAGAAGGTGAACGGATCCTGAAGCTCCAGCTCCCCTATGTGCTCCTCGATGAGAAGGGGAAAAACCTGTCTTCGCCCGAGTTTGCCCGGTTCCTTGAAGGCAGGGGGGCGTCAGTCAATTTTGTGCTCGGCGGGGCATACGGCGTGTCAGACCGGGTGAAAGAGCGGTCCGCGGCAACCCTTGCACTCTCAAAGATGACCTTCACCCATGAGATGGCGAGGCTTTTTCTGCTCGAGCAGGTTTATCGGGCATTTACGATCATGCAAGACAGGGGTTATCATCACTGATGGGCAAGTTTTCAATTCTGATATTCATCATCTTCATCGGCGTGCTTGCGCTGTTTGCGATCGACAACCAGGAAGTGACTACCATAAAGATCCCTTTCGGGGATGTCTATGAACTTCCGAAGATAGCATTGATCCTCCTGTCCAGTGCCATCGGCTTTGTTGTTACACTCTTTGTGTTTTTCATACGGGACACGAAGCGGTTCATCGACAACTGGCAGTACCAGAAAAAGCAGAAACAGGAGATAAAGGTGCAGGCGCTCTACTCAAAGGCGCTGAACAGCATCCTCTCCCACAATGAAGATGCCGCACGTGAAGCGCTTGAAGGCATACTGGCTGAAGACCCCGGCCATGTGGATGCCCTCCTGAGGCTCGGGGACATCTATGCGTCAGAAGATGAATTTCAGAAGGCCAACGGCTATTATCAGAAGGCCCGCACCATAAACCCGCGGAACCTTGAGACCCTGTTTGCCATTGAGAGTATCATGGAGAAGACCGAACGGTGGTCGGAGGCCCTGAAATATCTCGAGGACATCCTGGATGTTGACGATGCAAGCCTTACTGCGCTGTACCGGAAGCGCAGCCTGCTTGAAAAGCAGGGCAGGTGGGATGACCTTACAGACCTGCAGAAGGCGATCCTGAAGCACGAGCATACTGAAAAGGACAAAAAGCGTGAACAGCAGAACCTGATCGGGTATAAATATGAATACGGCAGGTACAGCCTTGAGAACAACCAGCTTGAGAAGGCGAAGAAGGCATTCAAGACGGTCCTCCGTATCGAAAAGGATTTTGTTCCTGCAACGCTCGGCATTGCTGAGGTCATGCTGCGTGAAGGAGAAAGCGAAGAGGCTGCAAATCTCCTTGAGAAGGCATACGAAAGCACCTCATCAAAGATTATCATGGCACGGCTTGAGGATCTCCTCATCAGCCTCGGCGAGCCTTCCCGGCTCATCAGGATTTACCAGAACAGCATCTCAAAGCATCCCCATGACCCGGTGATTAAATTCTTCCTCGGAAAACTCTTCTACCGGCTTGAGA
>JBBIUL010000049.1:0-11327 GCA_037440265.1 Nitrospira sp.
TTGTCATATCAACACTGGTGCTGATCAACGCCGGCAGACATTTAAAAGAAAAGATCACCATATTCTTTATAACCACTGAAAATATTGATAAAGATTCCTCTGCCATCATTTCGATTGTAAGATTTATATTCTGGACCTCTCTCATTGCTTCTGTTTATATTGTTCATCTGATTTACAGCAACAGGGGATATAGTTAAAACCTGCAGAACAAAGCCTGACGGCTGTAGCCACCATTACCGTGTTTATGAGTTATAATTGTTTATGGATGAGAAATTAATCGTCGTCGGCGGCGGGCTTGCGGGCTCTGAGGCTGCATGGCAGGCATCAAGCAGAGGCGTAAAGGTTGTATTGTATGAGATGAGACCGAACAAGCACTCAGGAGCGCACAAGACCGACCTGCTTGGAGAACTCGTCTGTTCAAATTCACTGAGGTCGAATGACCTGTATACTGCCCCCGGCCTGCTTAAGAAAGAGCTTTCAATGGCCGGATCACTTATCATGGCTGCAGCGGATGCTTCTGTTGTCCCTGCAGGCTCTGCGCTGGCTGTTGACCGGAACCTTTTCGCAGAATTTATCACCAGGAGCATTGCACACAACGGCAACATAGAGGTAATCAGGGAGGAAGTTACCTCCCTTCCTGATTCTGCTGCCGTAATTGCTACAGGACCTCTTTCCTCTGACACAATAATAAAATCATTATCACACCTCATAGGATCCGAACATCTCTATTTCTATGATGCGATTGCACCGATCATTGATGCCGATTCCATCGATCACAACAGGATTTACAGGGCTTCCCGGTACGGCAAGGGGGGAGACGATTACCTGAACTGCCCCATGAACAAAGACGAATATGAGCTTTTTTATGCTGCATTAACCGGCGCAGAAGTCGTTACGCCCAGGGATTTTGAAGAGGAGAAGGTTTTCGAGGGGTGCATGCCGATTGAGATAATGGCCTCAAGAGGAAAAGATACCATCAGGTTTGGACCAATGAAGCCTGTTGGACTGATTGACCCTTCAACCGGAAAAGAGCCGCATGCGGTTGTCCAGCTGCGGGCGGAAAATAAAGATATGACAGCATTTAACATGGTCGGGTTTCAGACGAGGCTGAAATGGCCTGAACAGAAACGTGTCTTCAGGATGATCAGCGGACTTGAAAAAGCAGAATTCCTCCGGTATGGTTCTATCCACAGAAACACCTTCATAAACTCCCCGCTTTTCCTCAATGACGACCTGACCCTGAAAAACAGGAGAAACCTTTTTATTGCCGGTCAGATTTCCGGTGTCGAGGGCTATATTGAGTCAACTGCCATGGGATTGATTGCAGGTATCAATGCCGCCCTGAAATTAACCGGCAACGAACCGGTTTCTGTTCCTGCGCTAACCGCGCATGGCTCGCTGATAAGACATATCACAGCATCTGAAATCAGTCGTTTCCAGCCGAGCAATATCAACTTCGGGCTTATCGGTATGTCAGAAACTGCCGAAAAAACCAGGGATAAGAAACAGAGGCGAAAGATTATCGTTGACAATGCGGTCTCGGAATGGGGTGGCTATCTGAAAAGGACATTACGGTTATTCTGACATGAAAAAAAATATTGAACATTTCCTCCGGTATCTCGAAGTTGAAAGAAACGCATCAACTCATACCCTCAGGGCATACCGAAAAGACCTGGAGTCGTTTGCAGCTTATGTCCAGAAAAAACCTTCTGCTGTTGACATGGGAGACATCAGAAGTTTCATTGCCCATCAGATAAAAGGCGGACTGAATAAGTCAACGGCGGGGAGGAGGCTTGCTTCGATACGGTCTTTCCTGAAATATCTGCACCGGGAAGGGCACATCAAATCCAATCCTGCAAAGCTCGTTTCGACCCCACGTGCATCAAAACTCCTTCCCAAGTTTCTGTCTGTAGACGACGTCTTTTCACTCATTGAAAAACCGGCGGGCATTGGGTTTATCCCGCTTCGTGACAGGGCGATCCTCGAACTGCTCTATTCGAGCGGACTCAGGGTGAGTGAGATTTCGGGACTTAATGTCGATGAGGTAAACATCAGGGAGGGCCTGGTGAAGGTGAAGGGGAAGGGGAAGAAAGAGCGTATCCTGCCGGTCGGCACAAAGGCTGCAGAGGCGCTCAAATCATATATGGTTGAGCGGATACTGCTCAAGAAAAGAGACAGCGCCCTCTTTTTAAACAGGAGCGACACCAGACTTGCCGAGCGGTCAATAAGGAGGATTGTCGTAAAGTATGCAAAACTGACCGGCATTACCGCAGCGATCGGCCCTCATACGCTCAGGCATACCTTTGCATCCCATCTTTTACAGTCGGGTGCTGACTTGCGGGTTATACAGGAGCTCCTCGGACATTCATCCCTGTCGACAACACAGAAATATACCCATCTTGACATAACCCATCTCATGGACGTTTATGACAAATCGCATCCCCGGTCTGAAGATGATGCCTGAGTACACCGCCGGTCTCATAATTTAATGACAGCTATCGATAGTTTCCTGTAAGATAGAACCATACTTTGAAAAGGAGCTGCCATGCTGCATGCAACGACAATCCTCTGTGTGAGAAAAAACGGCAAAGTCTCTATCGGCGGTGACGGTCAGGTTACCCTTGGCAATACGGTCCTGAAGCAGAACGCCAAGAAGATCCGGAAGATGTATGATGACAAGGTGATTGCCGGTTTTTCCGGTGCAACTGCCGATGCGTTTACCCTGTTTGAAAAATTTGAGGGAAAACTCGAAACATATCGCGGCAACCTGACACGGGCGGCTGTCGAACTTGCCAAGGACTGGAGGACGGACAAGGTGCTGCGAAGGCTCGAAGCGCTCCTCGTTATTGCCGACAAAGAGCACACCTTCATCATCTCGGGGAACGGCGATGTGATCGAACCCGAAGACGGTATCGCTGCTATTGGTTCGGGCGGGGCATTTGCGCAGGCAGCTGCCAGGGCCCTGTACGACAACACTGAACTGGGTGCCATGGAAATCATCGAAAAGTCCATGAAAATAGCGGCGGACATATGCATATATACTAACCAGAATATCAGTATAGAGGAGCTGTCATAGGATGAACGATCTTACACCGCGCAAGATAGTCGAAGAGCTTGATAATTATATTATCGGCCAGAACAAGGCAAAAAAGGCGGTTGCCATTGCCCTCAGAAACAGGTGGAGACGGCAGCGGCTCTCTCCGGAACTGAAAGATGAGGTTCTGCCGAAGAACATTTTAATGATCGGACCCACCGGGGTAGGAAAAACAGAGATATCGAGAAGGCTCTCAAGGCTTGCGAATGCCCCGTTTCTGAAGGTCGAGGCCTCGAAATTTACCGAGGTCGGCTACGTCGGTCGCGATGTCGAATCGATGATCAGGGATCTTACCGAGATTTCCGTCAATATGGTGAAAAATGAACATCTCGAAAAGATAAGCCAAAAGGCCAAACATCTTGCTGAAGAGAGACTCCTCGATCTTCTTTTGCCGACGCAAAGACCGATCAGGTCGGCAGAGATTGATGAACAGGAACGTGAAAAACACAAGGAGACCCGTGAACGGCTCAGGGAGCAGCTGAAGAGCGGGGCTCTCGATTCTCGGTATGTTGACGTGGATATAAAAGAGAAGGCAATGCCCTTTGGAGTGATTTCCAATGTAGGGCTTGAAGAGCTCGAAATCAACCTGAAATCAATGCTTGGGAATCTCCTCCCTGAAAAGGCAAAGAGGAAAAAAGTGAAAATACCCGAGGCAATGGTTCTTCTTGAGAAAGAAGAAGCGGACAAGCTGCTCGACATGGACACGATTACGAAGGAGGCGGTGGAGAGAGCAGAGCAGAGCGGGATAGTTTTTATTGATGAGATCGACAAGATCGCAAGCAAAGGACACGGACACGGTCCTGATGTCTCACGGGAAGGGGTGCAAAGGGACCTGCTTCCGATTGTAGAAGGCTCTACGGTTACCACCAAATACGGCCCTGTGAAAACCGAACACATCCTTTTCATCGCCTCAGGCGCCTTCCATATAGCAAAACCGTCTGACCTTATTCCGGAGCTTCAGGGCAGGTTCCCCATAAGGGTTGAACTGGAAGCGCTCGGCAAAGAAGATTTTATCAGGATCCTCACCGAGCCTTATAATGCACTCATAAAGCAGTATACAGCCCTGCTCGCAACCGAGGATGTGCACCTTGATTTTACGGCTGATGCGATTGATGAAATCTCAGAAATAGCTGCGCAGGTAAACGACAAGACTGAAAATATCGGGGCACGGCGACTGCATACCATCCTTGAAAAACTCCTTGAAGACATTTCGTTCGAAGCCCCCGAAAGAAAAAACGGCTCACTCAACATAGACCGCAGATACGTCAAGGAGAAGCTGGACGGAATAGTCCGTGACGAAGACCTGAGCAGATACATCCTGTAATCGACCGGCAAACAAATGAAGACGGGCATGCATACATTTATTCTTCTGCTTTTTGTACTGTTGGCGTCATGTTCAACAGTGCGTTATGACTCATACCCGAGGATTTCCGGTGAAAAAAAATATGCAGTGGCTTCCTGGTACGGGTCTGATTTTCATGGAAGACCTACGTCGTCAGGAGAAATCTTTGATATGTATGCAAAGACCTGTGCCCATAAGGAATATCCATTCGGAACAAATATAAAAGTAACGAATCTGATGAACAGCCTTTCGGTTGAGTGTACAGTCAATGACCGGGGCCCTTTTATTGACGGAAGGGATATTGATCTTTCATATGCCAGCGCAAGGGAGATCGGTCTCATACGGCAGGGCGTAGGGAAGGTTCTGCTTGAAGTTACGGGAAGAAATGAATCGTATGTCAGGCAAGTAACCGTTCAGCCAGCTTCAAAAACAGGTCCTTTTACCATTCAGGTTGGTGCATTTACCGAGAACCTCAATGCTGTCAGACTCAGGACAGGTCTTTCCCTCAAATACGAGCGGGTATATATCCAGGAGGTTGTCATAAACGGGATTAGATACTACCGGGTCAGAATCGGTAATTTTGATAATCTGAACAACGCGGTATCGCTTGCAGAAGAGCTCGGACAGGAAGGGTATCCGACACTTGTCACCAGGGCTGACATATAGTCAGAATACAGGATCCCAATTCGTTTGATATTCCTTTTACCCATAAAAAACCGTACGCATATTGCCTTTAAGGAGCTCATGTGGCATTCAGCATAGCTTTGATTATTATCCTTGGACTTCTTTCCGAGTCTGTGCTGAAGAAAGTTGGCATTCCGGGGCTGGTCGGCATGCTCTTCTGCGGCATGCTGCTGGGACCCCATGCGCTGAATATCATAAAGCCGGAACTGCTCGCTGTTTCTGCAGACTTCAGGATGTTTGCCCTTGCCGTAATCCTCCTCCGTGCTGGCCTGAAGACAAGAAAAGAGGCTGTTAACCGTGTTGGCAGGGTTTCTGTGGTCATGGGATTTCTGCCATCAACCATGGAGGGCGTTGCAATTGCCTTTGCAGCGCCTTATCTTTTGCAGATTTCCTACCGTGAGGCAGTGCTCCTCGGTTTTGTTGTTGCTGCTGTATCACCGGCGGTTATTGTTCCGGCCATGATAGATTTTGCCGATAAAAAGATAGGCACCCTTAAAGGAATACCGTCAATGCTGCTTGCCTCTTCTTCTCTTGACAACGCATATGTTATTGTTGTTTTTTCCGCACTCTTGGGCATACATGTTGGAGCCGCTAAAGGTCTTTCCTGGCTGTTCGCAATACCACAGTCGATTTTGCTCGGGGTTGCGGTCGGGCTGGGTTCTGGCTACATCCTCTGGAGAGTTTTTGAACATTACTCTGTCCGTGCTACCAAAATGACCCTTGCAATACTTGCTGTTGCTCTGCTTCTCATCTGGCTTGAAGAACTTGTAAAACCTTATATTGTCATGTCATCGCTGCTCGCGATAATGGGCACCGGTTTTATCCTGCTGGAAAAGGCAGAGGAAAGGGCGCATAAGGTATCAGCTAAACTCTCGAAGGTCTGGATTTTTGCAGAAATAATACTTTTTGTGCTTGTTGGTGCACAGGTTGATATCGATTTAGCGCTCAAGACCGGACTCGCCGGAGTCCTGCTCATCGGCACCGGACTTGTCGTAAGAAGTATCGGCACCTTCATTTCTGTTTCAGGGACTGCACTCTCATCCGGAGAAAAACTGTTCTGTATCATCTCATATATTCCCAAGGCCACGGTGCAGGCTGCGATAGGGGCTGTACCCCTGGAGGCTGGGATCAAAGGCGGAGACATAATCCTTGCCGTTGCTGTGCTGTCGATAATAGTCACAGCACCTCTTGGAGCAATGGGGATTCAGTTCTCTGGCAGGAATTTACTTGCAAGGGAATAGGGGAACAGACAACAATCGAAGTTCAGCATTTTCATCTTGAACCCGGAGCATTATCTGCAGGGCAGGTTATGACTTAAACAGTATTTTCAAGATAAGCACGATCCATGGTGATCCGTGCAGGAACAGGTCAAACCAGTCAATTGCCCTGACAAGCGTTCCGCTGAAAAGCATCCGGAGTTTTTCCAATATATGAGGAGGGGAAAAAGGAGCGAGCCCAAGGGTAACGCAGAGCAGGATGACAATGCTCCATGGCAGTTTATCAAGTGCTTTTCTCATATCATTTTGAAATCCCTGTCATAGATATATGATATCATCAGGGAGCACAGTCAGTTTTTCATATCCATCCTGCATAACTGCAAAGGTATTTTCAATTCCGACTGCGCCTTTGCCCGGAAAAAGAAACTTGGGTTCAACCGCGATGGTGTTGCCGACCTTAAGTGGTTCCCTGAATTTTGGCGCAAGGACAGGAGCCTCATCGAGTTCGAGCCCGACCCCATGACCCACGAATTTTGATTGAACGCCGGGAGGACCCATGAAGTTGTCGGCAAGTCCGGCGTCAATTGCCAGTTGACGGGCGCCGAAAAAAATCTCTTCACAGGTTTTTCCGGGAACCAGATGTTCTGTTATCCACTGCTGAATATGCAGCGATAGCCTGAAGGCATGATCAAGTTCGGGATCAAGGGGTCCGAATGAGAAGATGCGGGTCATGTCTACATAATAACCATTGAAAAAGCCGCCATAGTCGACAATTACCGGAAGTGACTCACTGATCAAGTCAGTCGAGGGGCCGTATGGAGCAGCGGTCCAGATTCCCTGTCCGGTGACAGGGCCGTCAAAACAGCCGGGAACCGCAGCGTTTTTACCGGAGAGCGCTATCCCGTTGATTTCCTGATTAAAACCGCGCATACGAAAACATCCGCCAATGCCGGCCTTTCTGAGGCGGTATTCAATTTCTGCTGCAAGATCGATCTCTCTCATGCCCGGTTTGAGAAACCCGGGAATTTGTCTGAATATGCCTGAGAGGGTTTCTCCCCCCAGCCTCATCTGTGCGAGTTCCCAGGCAGATTTGACAGACCGCAGTTCACGGTTCATTGCAGAAATATCCGAGAACTCGTGATCAGGGAATATTTTTTGATAGAAAGAGAGGTATTGAACAGGGAGCACATCAAAGGTCATGCCGACTTTCTTTACATCCTGGCCAAGCACTGCCGGCAGTTCACTGCTTGAGGGGAATGGACGGATGTCTGCAATACTGCTTTCTGTCTGCGCACGACTGAAACTCTTTCTTGCCAGCAGTATCGGGCTCCCTTTTTGCGGGATCCAGAGCACACTGTTCTGACGTGTTCCGGCAAAATAATAGACATCAACAGAATGATTGAGGATGGCCGCATCGAGGTTGCCGGCTGCAAGTCTTGTCTGCAGACCGGTTATTCTTCTTTGTATCTCTTCTTTCGGGATCGCGGTGTTCATTTCCTGTGCAGATATTATACGCAAAATTGCTTTATTTGATGTTAGGTCTTACAATTCATCACTGTCGCTGCTAGCCGAAAAAACGTCTGCTTAAGATAATACCGGTTTTTACGGTATGAAAAAAAAGATATTTTGTGTAAAATTTTAATATGAAAACCTTTGATGATGTTGTGAAGTTCCACGGCCATTCATGCCCGGGCCTTGCTATGGGCTACAGGGTTTCGCTCTGTGCACTGAAGAAATTTCCGGGACGGTCTGAGGATGAGGAGCTTGTCGCAGTCGTAGAAAACAATTCCTGTGCCGTTGACGCTGTCCAGGCAATGACCGGCTGCACATTCGGCAAGGGAAACCTTATTTTCAGGGATTACGGCAAACAGGTCTATACGTTTATACACAGGCCTTCGGGAAAAAGCGTAAGAATTGCGATTGACTGGAAGAAGCCTGATGAAACTCCTGAAGAAAAAGCCATGTGGGAAAGATACATGAAAGGCGAAAGGACCAGGAACGTAGTACAGTATGTTCATAGCAGGAAGGCTGCAAAACTCCGCCATATCCTGAATGCTGAAGAGCATGAGATCCTGCGTGTGACAAAGGGCAGGGAAAAACTGCCTCCCGAGGCATCGATTTATAAAAGCGTAGACTGTGACTCATGCGGTGAAAAGGTTATGGAACCGAGGGCGCGGCTCAGGAACGGCAAGGTAGTCTGCATCCCATGCCTTGAAAGGACAGGAAATGGAAGAGATAATAAAAAAAGCTGAAATACTTATTGATGCCCTCCCGTATATCAGAAACTTCTACGGCAAAACATTTGTCATCAAATACGGAGGAGCAGCGCAGACAAAGACGGAACTGAAGGATTCCTTTGCAAAGGACGTGGTCATCATGAACTATATCGGCATTCGCACGGTCATAGTCCACGGCGGAGGGCCCAGGATATCGTCCATGATGGAAAAGATGGGGAAGAAACCCGAGTTTGTCTACGGCCAGCGGGTCACCGACCAGGAAACTATGGATATCGTTGAAATGGTCCTTGGCGGTCTTGTAAATAAGGAAATCGTTTCTCTCATAAACCGTCACGGCGGCAAGGCAGTGGGACTCAGCGGCAAGGACGGCGGACTGATCAGTGCACGAAAAAAGACCATAAAGAAGGCTTTGCCTGAAACAGGCGCTGATGAGATTATTGATATCGGTCTTGTCGGGGAAGTCACCTCAATAGACCCCGGTATCATAGAAGGCCTGCAGAAAAAAGGCTTTATTCCTGTCATAGCCCCTATTGGTGTGGGTCCTAACGGGGAAACCTTAAACATCAACGCAGATTATGTTGCATCGGCTATTTCATCGGCCCTTGAGGCTGAAAAACTCATACTGCTTACGGATGTGCCGGGACTCCTTGACGGGAAGAACAACATTATGTCTACGGTGAAACAGAAAAAGATAAACAGTCTCATAAAAAACAGCACGATCAAGGGAGGCATGCTTCCGAAGGTGCAGGCATGCCTGAGCGCCCTCTCAGGCGGTGTCAGGAAGACTCACATTGTTGACGGCCGCGTCCCCCACTGCCTCCTGCTTGAGATATTTACCAAAGAGGGCATCGGCACCGAAATTCTGCAGTAATATAAAAACGAAAGGAGTGCATGTCATGCTTCTTTACCTCGTTCAGCATGCAGAGGCGGTACATGAGGATGAAGATCCCTCAAGGCCGCTTTCAGATAAAGGGAAGAAAGATATAGCGAAGGTTGCATCTCATATGTCTAAACAGGATATGGTCATAAACCAGATCCTTCACAGCAGCAAACTGCGTGCAAAACAGACGGCTGACATCCTCTCTGAACACCTTGGGCCGTCAAGGGTCAAGGCCCTTTCAGAAACAGACGGTCTCCTGCCGCAGGATGACCCCGGAATATGGAGCGGACGCCTTCTGTACATGACTGATAATGTTATACTGGTTGGCCACCTTCCACACCTCGGAAGGCTTGCCTCATTGCTGACGTGCGGAGATCCTGAAAAAAATATTGTGTCTTTCAGCATGGCTGGTACAGCATGCCTGGAAAGAGACGAAAACGGGGTGTGGTCAATGATGTGGATGATCACCCCGGACATTTTATAGCCTGAAATGAAGGCATCAAAAAACCTTCTTATTGTAGGAGACCGGGTGCTTATTGACCCTGATGAAGGGCTTGACAGGACCGTGTCGGGTCTTTATCTTCCCCCGACCGTAAAAGAAAAGGAGAAGGTTACAAGCGGGCATGTTGTCAAAACAGGCCCCGGATATGCGATTCATGAACCCGAGATGCCGGATGAATCATGGTCAAACCGGAAAAAAAAGGAGTTAAGATACATACCGCTTCAGGCATCAGAGGGTGACTATGCAATCTTTTTAAAGGACGCTGCCGTTGAGATCGAGTTTGAAGGGAAAAAATATCTGATCGTGCCTCATTCCTCTATCCTGGCCCTTGTCAGAACCGAGATAAAGGAATAACCTTAAACACAAATAGTATATAACTGATAATTAATAATCGGAGATTATGCCTGTACAATTCGTGTATATCATAGGTGCCATACTGTTTGGGGCGTTAGCCGGATGGCTGCTTGCATCGTTGCACTTCCGGAAAACACTTTCTGACAAACTGTCGGATATCGAAAAACAGGCAAGTTCTGCCCGTGCTGTTGCCGATGAACGTGCCTTGCAGATTGAAAAGAAAGAGGCGCTTCTGCATCAATTGCAGGATGAGCTTGATGCTGAAAAACAGGCAAAAGTCGAGGCGGTTACCAGGCTTGAGGATGCCCGGAGTAGTTTTGCAGATGAGATAAAACGCTTCAGGGATATTGAAGAGGAGCTTAAGCAGGCATTCAAATCCATTTCACTTGATGTGCTCGCAGTCAATTCGAGGGAATTCCTGAAACTCGCTGAACTGAAGCTGAAAGAGCAGGCTGCCTCCGGCGAAGAGAAGCTTGAAGGGAAGAAAGAGCTCATTGACCAGAGCATACAGGCGATCGACAAGACGCTCTTTGAGATGAAAAACAAAATTGAGGATGTCGGAAAAGGCAGTGTCGAGATCTCGACGCTTATCAAAAAACATGAAGAGGTTACCGTAAGGCTTAAAGATACCACGGAACATCTCAGCAAGGCGCTTGCAAGCTCGAAAAAGCGAGGCGAATGGGGCGAGCGGATGGCAGAGGACGTTATCAGGCTTGTCGGCATGATCGAGGGTCTGAATTATATCAGGCAAAAGACCCTTGATGCCTCCTCAGGAAGGCCTGATTATACCTTTCTGCTTCCGAACAGTCTGAAGATCAACATGGATGTGAAATTCCCGCTCGACAACTATATGCATTATTTGAACGCGGAAACTGAACATGACAGAAAGCGATACCGCGAAGAACTCCTCAGAAATACCCGGACAATGATCAGGCAGGTGACGACAAGAGATTATATAAACCCGTCCGACAATACCGTTGATTATGTGATCATTTTTATTCCCAACGAACAGGTCTA
>JBBIUL010000050.1:0-11324 GCA_037440265.1 Nitrospira sp.
CAAGCATGGTTCTCATCATGGACTCTTCCTGCCTGAGCGGGTTCCTGAGTTCAACGCTCTTCCGCCGGTGGTCGTCTTTGGAGATAGAGAGCAGGTCAAGATCGGACGGGTTCATGAAGCTGAAATTGATTACCTCGGAAAAGCCCGCGCTCCTCATTGCTTCCCTGATCCTGCGCGAGTCCAGCTCCCTCCGGTTAATAATGCCGTCAGAGAGATTTGCCCGCGGGACCCTCACCGGTATGCTGCTGTAACCATAAATCCTCGCCACTTCCTCAACCACATCAAAATACCGTGTAACGTCTCTTCTGAATGCCGGCGGATACACAAAGAAAACATCTCCGCCGTCTTCGGTTTGAAGACCGACCCTTTCAAGCATTTCGAGCATTTCAGTCTTTTTCAGTTCAGTCCCGAGCAGTGAGTTCACCCTGCCGTAGTGCACCTCGATTTTTTCCTGTTTGAATTTTACCGGGTAAGCGTCATTGATCCGGCAGATGGTCCCGCCGCCCGTCTCCCTGATGAGCAGTGCGGCCCGGTTGAGCGCCTGTTCGAGAAACTCGATATCGGTTCCCCGTTCGAACCGGTATGATGATTCGCTCCTCAGACCAAGAGACTTGGACGTTCTTCTTATGGACCCAGGATCGAAATAGGCGCTTTCGAGAAAAACATTCTTCGTTGCTGAAGTTACGCCCGATTCCTCACCGCCCATAATCCCTGCTACCGCCACGGGTTTTTCTGCATCCCAGATCAAAAGCGCATCAGCAGGCATGTTCCGTTCTACGCCGTCAAGGGTCAGAAGGCTCCTGTTGTTCCCGGCCACCCCAACCCTGATCATGCCTCCGGAAAGCCTGTCAGCGTCAAAGGCATGGAGCGGATGACCAAACTCCAAAAGCACATAATTCGTAATGTCTACGATGTTGTTGTTGAGCGGTCTGATGCCGCATTTTTCAAGGCGTTCCTTCATCCATGCGGGTGTTTCGCAGACCTTTACTCCTCTGATAAGTCTCCCGGCATATCTGTTGCAGAGGTCCTTGCCGGCAATCTCTATCCTGAAATCAGAAACGCTTTCTTCCCCGCTGATATGTGTATCAGGAATATTCAATGGTGCTTTGAATGCGGCAGCTGCTTCGCGGGCAACTCCCAGAATACTCAGGCAGTCAGGGCGGTTCGGGGTAACATTCACCTCGAAAACGGTATCGCCGCTGCTCTTGTCGGCACCTTCGATCTCGAGGCCGGCCATGGTCAGCCTTTCAGCAACTTCATCCGGAGAGGCTGACAGCGCAGCAAACTCCTTTAACCACTCATAAGAAACCAGCATATTGCTCCTGACCTGCTAAATATTTTTTATCCCTCTAAAATTGCCGCAAAAATCTGATGTCGTTTTCGTAAAAAAGCCGTATATCGTCAATTGAATATTTCAGCATGGTGATACGTTCAACGCCCATACCAAAGGCAAAACCGGAATATTTTTCAGAATCATATCCTGCCATATCGAATACCCGGGGATTGACAAGCCCGGCCCCGAGTATCTCCAGCCACCCGGTTGTTTTGCATATCCTGCAGCCCTTGCCGCCGCAGAAAATGCACCCTATATCGACTTCAGCGCTTGGTTCAGTGAAGGGAAAATAGCTCGGCCTGAACCTGACAGGAGTATCCTTGCCGAAAAGGCTGTGTATAAACAGTTCGAGAACACCCTTGAGGTCGCTGAAGGATATGCCCGTGTCGACCATAAGGCCTTCAACCTGATGAAACATGGGGGTATGGGAAACATCTGCATCACAGCGGTACACCTTCCCCGGTGCAATAATCTTCAGCGGAGGCTTTTTCCTCTCCATAACCCGCACCTGTATCGGAGAGGTATGGGTCCTCAGCACCACGTCATCGGTAACATAAAAAGTATCCTGCATGTCGCGTGCCGGATGGTCGCGGGGGATATTCAATGCCTCGAAATTATAATAGTCAAGCTCAACTTCCGGTCCGTCCTCTATGGAAAATCCCATGGAAACAAATATGTCTTTTATTTCAGCAAGCACCTGGTTAAGAGGATGTCTGGTGCCGAACGGCACATACTGACCGGGAAGCGTAATATCGATATTTTCCGAGCGGAGCCTTTGCTCCTGTTCGAGTTCCTTCAGGGATTTTTCTTTTTCCCTGATGGCCTCTTCTAACACCTGCTTCAGTTCATTGAGTGTGCTGCCGTATGCAGGCCTTTTATCGGCAGGGATGGATGGAAGGGCCCGCAGTCTGGCGGTAAGAAGACCTTTCTTGCCTGCATATTTTGATTTAACCTGCTGTATCCCGTTTAAATCAACGACTGCATCCAGCTCTTCAAAAAAATCTTTTTTTAAAGACTGAAGCTCATCCACCGCAGGACTTTATGATGCCAGCTGGGCCTTGGCTGTCTCAACAATACGTCCGAAGGCCTTTGGATCAGAATACGCAATATCAGCAAGAACCTTTCTGTCCAGTGAAATATTGGATTTCTTCAGCCCGTTCATGAACTGGCTGTAATTCAGGTCCATTGCGCGGACCGCAGCACTTATTCTTACTATCCAGAGGGCCCTGAACTCCCTCTTCTTTGCCTTTCGGTCACGATATGAGTACTGGAGCGCCTTGTCAACAGTTTCTGATGCGGTCTTGAAAAGACGGCTTCGCCCGCCGTAATACCCCTTGGCCCTTTCAAGGACCTTCTTTCTTCTTCTCCTCGATTTAAAACCACCCTTAGCCCTCGGCATTGTTTCCTCCTGATATAAAATAAAGAACAGAGAACATCTCAATCATGCCTTTCCCTGTCATTCAATGGTTCTTCCTGCATTACCGGCTGCTGCCTTCTACATGTACGGCAAAAGCCTCTTGATATTAACGTAATCGCTGTCTGAAACAAGAACAGCCGTCCTCAGGGCCCTTGTCCTTTTGGCAGGTTTCCCGGTAAGGAGATGGCTCTTGAAGCCCTTGTGCCGCTTTATTTTTCCGGTTCCGGTCATCTTGAACCTCTTGGCTGCGCCCCTGTGCGTCTTAAGCTTTGGCATCTCTTCCTCCAAATGTATTCAGAAATAATAGCTTTGTTCACTGAGCGTGATCATAGTGTTCATAACCATTGCTCTGATGAAATAAGCTTTGTATTATAACTAATCTTTGTTATTTTGTCACTTAAAGAGAACTATGATTTGGGAGCAACAACCATGGTGATCTGCTTGCCCTCAAGTTTCGGCAGCTGTTCCAGCTGAAACTTGCCTGTCAGGTGCTGTGTTATTTTGTCAAAAATTTTCATGCCGATTTCCGGTCTGATGATTTCGCGACCCCTGAAGAACATGACAACCTTTGCCTTGTCCCCTTCTTCTATAAAACGGTTGATGTTCCTGATCTTGAGGTTAAGGTCGTGCTCGTTGATCTGCGGCCTTATCTTGACCTCTTTGAGGTCAACGGTCTTTCGCTGTGAATGCTTCTTGTTAAGCTGGTAGCGGTACTTCCCGAAGTCCATTATCTTGCAAACGGGAGGGACTGCAGAGGGTGAAACCTCAACGAGATCAAGTTCTCTTTCGTCTGCTATGTTCAAAGCCTCCCGGACCGTCATTACCCCTAACTGCTTTCCTTCATTGTCGATGACCCTGATTTCCTTTGCCCTGATCTGTGTGTTTACCCTGATGTTCTTGGTAATGTCCCTGCCGCTTATGTTTTCACCTCCTGAGGTTTATCTCTTCCTGAAGAAAAGATGCTAATTCTCCCAGCGTAAACGGACCTAAATTGTCCCCTTTTCGCATCCTGACTGTCAGTTTGTTTTCAGCAACTTCTTTGTCGCCTATTATAACCGAATACGGTATTTTTCTCACCGTGCTCTTCCTGATTTTGTTGCCTATCTTCTCGCTGTCTGCGTCCAGTTCAGCCCTGATGCCGGAGTCTCTGAGCCTGCCGGAAACCTGTTCAGCGTACGCAGCATGCTTTTCAGAGATCGTCAGCACTGAAAGCTGCACGGGCGCAAGCCAGAGGGGGAATGCTCCGGCATAATGTTCGATGAGAATCCCGAAGAACCGCTCCAGTGAACCCATCAGAGCCCTGTGGATCATGATTGGTCTGTGCTCATTGCCGTCAGAGCCCCGGTAGTACATGTCAAATCGTTCCGGGTTGTTAAAGTCCACCTGGATGGTGCTGCACTGCCATGGTCTTCCCAGGGAGTCCTTGACTTTTATGTCGATCTTGGGGCCGTAGAAGACACCTTCCCCAGGATCAATCATGAACCGCAACCCTTTTGTTTCAAGCGCAGTCTTGAGCGCATTGGTTGACCGTTCCCAGTTCTCAGGGCTGCCGACATATTTCTCAGGGCGCGTTGAAAGATAGATATCATATTGATCAAAGCCAAAGGTCTGCAGGACAAAAAGGGTGAAATCAAGCACCCGGAGGATTTCTTCCTCGATCTGATCCGCCCTGCAAAAAATGTGCGCGTCGTCCTGGGTAAATCCCCTCACGCGCAGGAGGCCGTGGAGCACTCCTGATCTTTCATACCGGTACACTGTGCCGAGCTCGGCATACCTGACAGGAAGGTCGCGGTAGCTTCTCAGAGAGCTTTTATATACACTGATATGAAACGGACAGTTCATGGGCTTAATCTCATAGTCAATGCCCTCGATTTCCATGGGGGAGTACATATTCTCACGATAAAAATCGAGGTGTCCGCTCCTGTTCCACAACTCGAGTTTGGCAATATGAGGGGTATAGAGGATCTTGTAGTCGGCCCTGAGATGCATGTCTCTCCAGAAATCCTCAATCGTCTTGCGTATCAGGGCCCCGTTTGGATGCCAGAGAATAAGGCCCGAGCCGATTTCATCGTTTATGCTGAACAGGTCAAGCTCCCTGCCGATGCGCCGGTGGTCGCGTTTCTTGACCTCCTCGAGAAAATCAAGGTGTTTCTTCAGGTCTTTGCTGCTGGCAAACGATGTGCCGTATATCCTCTGGAGCATCTTGTTCTTTTCATCGCCCCTCCAGTACGCCCCTGCAATGTTCAACAGTTTAAATGCAGCAATGCTGCCGGTTGACGGCAAATGGGGACCTCTGCAGAGGTCGATAAAACCATCCTCTTCATAGAGGGTCACTGTTGCATCAGGCAGTTCCCTGATCAGTTCGGCTTTATATGGTTCCCCCATATGTTCAAACAATTTCATCGCCTCTTCCTTTGATACCTCTTTCCGAATAAAGACCGAGCCCTTGGCAATGATTTTTTCCATCTCTTTTTCGATAGCGGTGATATCCTCAGGAGTAAAGCTCTTTCCAAGGTCAAAATCGTAATAGAAGCCGTCCTGTATTGCAGGACCAATGGCTATTTTGACGTCAGGGAAAAGGTTCTTTACTGCGTGGGCCATGACATGTGAGGTGCTGTGACGGTAGATCTCCCTGCCTTCCTCAGAATCAAATGTAACCGGCTCGACCGTATCGCCGGCCTTAACCGTCGCAAGCGCATGAAGGTCGCAGGCATTACCGTTTATTTTTACTGCTATCGACTTTGTCTTCTTGAGATACTTTTCCAGTTCAGAAATGTCAACGATATCCCGAATGCTTCCATCCTCTATCTGCAGCTTGATGTTCAATACCTCCAGAATAATTAATAATCACTAAACAAGAAATATCATACACGATATTCTTTTTTTAATTCAATAACTTTGACAGTACAAAGGGGTGTATTTTTTTGTGCGGCATTTACTTTCAGAGAAAATCCTCAATGGACAAAGAAAAAGATGCTGAGACCCGAAGAAACCGGACTTCTCGGAAGGAAAATGGTAGGCCCGGGCGGTTTCGAACCGCCGACCTCTACCGTGTCAAGGTAGCGCTCTCCCCCTGAGCTACGAGCCTAAAGAGTGATATAGATTAAACCTAATGGAAAGTATTTTTGTCAAGGCAACATCAACCATTTGATGATTTACGTCGTGATTTTATAAAGACAGACTTGAAACGGCATGATGCAGTCTTTGCTCATACGTTTTGTATTCGTCTGTGACATCAGCATGTTCCAGTGAATTTACGAATGCATCAATGCCTCCTGAAAGCATTTCACCGGCAACAGGGATCCTGCGGATATTCCAGGTAGCTTGCTCACGTCCGTTCAATCCGCCGTATGCCGAAAAAATATACTCAACAGAGAACCTGCGGGCAATGTTCACGGTCCTCTCATCATAGTCTTTATAGAGCCTCCCAAAAGGTATGCTGAACATTGGAATTCCGTCATGAATGTTCTTCCGGTAGAAATCCATGCTCCCCGATATTTCATCTGCAAGTTCACAATCAGAGAGTTTTGACATCACAGGGTGCGTCTCTGTGTGCACCCCGAAGGTCACAAGAGGGCTTTTCTTCAGCAAAGCGATATCATCTTCACTGAGGAAAAGAGGCGCTTCAGTTCTCCGGTATTCGTCTTCAGATACGATATGTCTGAAAACAGTATTTACTATCCGCCGGGTTTTTCCCCTGTCAAAGTGCCTGCGGGTAAAACTGATTATCTCGGCCTCTGAGGCGGCTGATTGATATTCCTTGTTGATAATATCTGCAAGGGTATTTCCTTGCCCGATATTGATGCAGTAATTATACAGGTATCTCCAATAGATCGACTCGTCCCCTATGCAGCTGGTTATAAGAAAACATACAGACGGTATATCCAAAGACTCCATTACGGGAACTGCTTCAGCAGCATACGACTTTGAACCGTCATCAAAGGTTATTGCAATGCATGGCCTCTGCCCTGCTCCCTCCCCTGCTGCCCCGCCGAAAAAGTCCTGCAGTGTCACGATGTCAAAGCGCTTTTTAAGCGCAACAAGGATTGCTTCAAACTGTTCAGGGTGGATATTTCCAAGACCTTTCAGCGACATGACTTCTTGTCTTGCAATTGAATGGAATAGTAAAACGACACAGGTGTTCATTTGTAAATCTTCGGCTCACGGTACCCGTAGAGTCTTACTATTGAGTCAAGCTTTTCTTTGTCAGCACGGTAGCGGCTGATTATGCCTGACTCAAGATTGGCAAGGCAGATGCGGGCTGCATCAGCAGTGAAGTCCTTTGTCAGATAGAGCCTGCCGGCATTCACAGGCTGTTTGAATGAGTCGACAACACCCTTCTCGGAAATCTCTCTCACTGCCTGAACAACAAGTTCAGTGCCTTCTGAGATCAGTTTCAGAAAAATGCTGTTCAGGTCGTCACGGTCGTCGAGGGCAGGTTTTGTCTGAAAGATGATGTCACCGGTATCGATTCCGGAATTGACATGATGAACAGTAACGCCGATGTATTCAGGTTCGCTGTTCACAATCGGCCAGCCGTAGCTCCAGGTGCCCCGGTAATAAGGCGACAGCCCTGAATGGAGATTTATCATTGCCTTAGAGGGTATTGAAATGAGCGTGTCTTTTACGATACTGCTTCCGAGCACCGCAACAACATCCGGCTTCATGCCTTTCAGAAAGACTCCCATCTCAGGGCTGTTTATCTCACCGCATCCGACATGCAGGTACTGAGTGCCTTTTTTTTCTTCGGCTACATCGAACGGGACCATAAAATAATCTTTCATTCTTGGATGATACCTGAAGCCTGCTGAGTACATTTCATGAAACCCGTCAAGAAAGTGCGCGTTCTCATCCTGGCTATGGAAAACGCTTCTGAGCAGTGTTTTGAAGAGATTTTTCTTTTCACGGATTTCGGGATAAGCTTCTCTGACTACGCATGCGATATTGAATTCCTTCTGAAGCCTGTTGATAAAATACGTATGATGAAATCCTGTCCGGGTAAGCAGAACAATATTCATGGTATGATCAAAAAAGCCTCACCTCGACAACATCTCCCTTTTCAATACCATTGATGTGCATCGGGATAACAATGGTCCCGTCTGCCTGTACAAGCGTTGAAATCAGGCCTGATTTGCCGAGGACCGGCACAGCCCATAAGACATCATCTCTTTTCTCCAGCATCACCCGTACATGTTCCTCTCTCCCCTGTACTGATGCAATGTTCTTTGAAAGTCTTGCCGCTACACAACGACCTCTATGTTCAGAGATACCCTCTTTGATACCGGAGAGACTACGCAATACAGGCCCGACAAACAAATCAAAACATACGCTTACTGCAGCAGGGTGTCCGGGCAGTCCGAAAACAGGCTTGCCGTCAACAACACCTCCGATCATCGGCTTGCCGGGTTTGAGTGAGACACCGTGAAAGAGCACTCCCGGCCTTCCGATATCATTCAGAATACGGGCGATCAGGTCTTTTGTGCCTACCGAGGTCCCGCCTGAAATAACAATAACATCCGAATCTGTCATTGACTGTTCAATGACTTCTCTTATGACAGCAGCCTCATCCTTGAAAATACCCTTCCTTTCAGGGATGCCTCCTCCTTCTGAAACCATGCCTGCGATCAGATATGAATTCGTGTCTCTTATCTGTCCGGGCTGAGGCACTGTACCTGGATGAACAATCTCATCACCGGTAGATATGATCGATACCCGAGGCTTGTCATATACCCATATATCAGTAATGCCGACTGCCGCAGCTGCAGCAATGTGCTGGGGTCTTATGCTTCTCCCTTTCTTAAGGACAATCCCGCCTTTTATTACATCCTCTCCTGCCTGTATGACATTCTCTCCGGGAGCAACGGGTTTCAAGACCTCGATCATGCTGCTGTCTACGGCCTGAACATGCTCGTACATAACCACGGCGTCAGCATGTTCCGGAAGCATGCCGCCGGTAGGTATGCTGCAGGCAGTGCCCTTAGACACAACACAATCTGCCTTCTTGCCCATAAGAATCTCACCGGAAAGGGATAAATAGCCCGGTACAGATTCAGATGCGCCAAAGGTATCACCTGACATAACCGCATATCCGTCGACCGTTGACCTCCTGAACCCGGGGATGTCCTCCGGAGAAAGTACATCCCTGGAAGAAATGTATCCGAGCGCATCTTCGATCGTGCGCTGTCCTTCAGAAGGGATCTTTCCGGAGAGATTTTCAAGCAGAAGATGCAGCGCAGCCTCAGCTGTTGTCACCTGTTCCCTCCCCAGCATATCTCTCATCCTCTTGATGCCCCTGTCATTTATCCCTTCAAAGATAGCATCAGGAAAGCGCCTGCCTGAGCGCATTGGCTATGGTCTGCTTGGTGAATGGTTTCTGTATAAAGACCTTTGCGCCGCTCTTGAGCAGGTCCCTGATCCCGGCAAGCCCTTCATTGTTATACCCGGAGCACAGCACCACTTTTACTCCGGGGTCGACATTCTGGAGCGCCTGAAACACCTCACTGCCGCTCATCCTCGGCATGATCATGTCAAGGACAACAGCCCTGATTTCATGCCGGTGTTTTCTGTAAACGTTTATCCCCTCGAACCCGTCCGCAACAGCAATTACGGAATATCCTATAGCCTCAACCATGTCCTTGATCAGTTCTCTTACATTGTGCTCATCATCCACGACCAGAATAAGCCCTTCACCCCTGAATTCATCTTCCTGCACGCTGTGAGCTTCAGCAGCAACGCCTTTATACACAGGGAAGTAGATATTGAATCTCGTACCTTTGTCCGGCTCGGAATAGAGATTAATATATCCTCCGTGTCCTGATACAATAGAATGGACGATATACAGCCCAAGCCCTGTGCCCTGCCCTGCCTTCTTCGTTGTAAAAAATGGATCAAACACCTTGACCTGCGTTTCCCTGTCAATCCCTTTCCCTGAATCAGAGACAGAGATTTTCACAAAGCCTTTATCAGATGACATACCGTTTGCTGCACCGTTCTCCTTGCCGACCTTCTCCGTCATGATTTTTATGGTTCCACCTTCGGGCATTGCATCTCTTGCATTTATGGCCAGATTCATCATAACCTGCTGCAGCTGCGTCGGGTCGCCCTTTATGCCGGGGATATGTTCACCAAGCTTGAGCTCAATGGATATATGTTTGGGGATACTCCTTACCAAAATTTCCATGGTATCCTTTATGACAGCATTAACATCAACTACAACCAGATCGAGCACCTCTTTTCTGGTAATATTCAGGATCCTGTTCGTAAGGTCCGCCCCCTTCTTCGCTGACCTTTCAATAATGTCGGCATATTTCCAGGATGCATCATCCTTTTCAGTCCTGTTCTTTATCAGTTCGGAGTACCCGAGCACCGCCGTAAGGATATTATTGAAGTCATGAGCAATGCCCCCTGCAAGGGTACCTACCGCCTCCATCTTCTGTGCCCTGAGCAGCTGCTCCTCCAGTTTTTTCTTTTCGCTCACGTCAATGATGTACCCGTCATACCCCTTGAGCGAACCTCCTGCATCCAAATCAGCATACACAGAGAGTAGAACCTGCAGTTTCTCTCCCTGTCTGCCCCATAATTCCGTCTCTTCATGGACTGTTTTCTCAGAAAGGATTTTCTTCAGACAATCCTGTCCTGTGTCGTTATCCATAATCGAACAGAATAATTTAACGGTACCGAACAGGGCATTGAACCGCGGGTTTGATTCGATCACGTTTCCTTCATGATCGAGTCTGAATATGGCATGCTCCACCCGGTTGAAGAGATCCCGCATCCGCTTCTCGGAATCAATAATTTTTTTCTCATTTTCTCGTATGGTCCCCGTCATGCGATAGAACTCGCCAGCAAGGTCCCCTATCTCGTCACCCGGGACTACCGCAGGGCTTCCCGGAGTTATGCCTTTTTTGAACATTGATATTGATTTGTGCAAAGCATTGACAGGCTTTATCACCAGCTTCCCGACCACAAAATAAATGAGCAATATGGAAACAAACGTTATGATGACTGCAGCAGAGAGGTTATTCATAACGATATGCCTGGTAGTTTCCCTTATTGCATCATTCATGAGCGAAACCCTCACATATCCGATGGTGACCGGGGGGACATCAGTGGAGGGACTGAAGATTATCGGTGCATAAAACTCATACAGGCCGTTGTTTTTTACGTAATAGAAGCTGTCTGTTGTTTTGAAATGCTGCACAGCCTCCCGTTGCGGAGGCTCTTTCGCTCCTTCCAGTGGATAAGCATCAACAATATCCCATATCGTTGAAAAAACCTGTGCACGCAACACATCTTCAGCCTGGATGATGTACGATGCCTTGGTAAGAAGATCAAGGTTTTCAGACACGAGTCCTTCCTGGGCCGTCCTTGCAAGTGAATAGCTGAACGCAGTTCCCCTTGCAATCAGTTCTTTTTCGATGCTTTCAATATGGGCAGCAACAAACAGATACGTGCTGATACTGCTGATGAGTAACAGAACCAGGGTTACAAACAGAGCCACCTTTGTTTTAAGGGATATCTTCATTTACGGTCAGTCAGTGATACAACTCCCTGTGCACTGATAAACTTTTGCCC